>CAZTOF010000812.1:0-5108 GCA_964615515.1 uncultured Gemmatimonadaceae bacterium | reverse complement strand
GCATTACATAATGTAATGTTGTCATTACATTCACGGGCCGCTACCGTGCCTCCGCCCCCGCAGGAACCACCGTCACGGTGAAGGGGTGGGTTCGCGTCGTGCCGTAGGATTCGGTCTCGGGGTCCCGGCCCGCCGCCCTGGCCACGAACGAGAAGGTGAAGATCACCGACCCCCCCCCGGCTCCGGGCTGGTGATCTCGGTGCTGAAGGGAAGCAGTCCGTCTCGCGGGAGGCCGGACACCGCGAAGAGGGGGGGAATGAACACGTCGTCGATCTCCCTGACCCCCGTGACGCGGAAACGGTCCCCGACCTCGACCTCGGTGGATTCCAGGTAGGCTCGCACCGGGGGTTTCTGGGCGGAAAGGGGGCTGCTCGCAAGCAGGGCAGGACCGCTCAGTGCAAGCACGGTCGCCAAGAGCCCTCGCACCACCTGCGGGGCAATTCTCGTTTTGTTCATGCCGTCAATCCTCCCGGGGCCGTCGCCCCCGCGTTTTCGCGACGTTCCGGCTCCGCCGGCCCGACGGCGAGGACCCGGGGGCGGTCCATGCCGCTCGATCCTGGCAGCCAGTAGTGAGAGCGCCCGCTCCGCGCCACCCATCCTCATCCGCCCACCACACCTACCGCCCCTCCGCCCCCGCCGCGACCACCGACACGGTAAGGGGATGGCTGCGGGTCGTGCCGTAGGATTCGGATTCGGCGTCGAAAAAGGACATCTCGACGGCGGGGATTTCGTATTCCCCCGGCGCGACGGCGGTCAGGCGGTAGATGTACGTGCGAGTCACTTCCAGTCGCTCCCCGCGGTAGGAGGTCCTATCGCCGACTTCGCCCGCCGAGACCTCGAACGCGTCCGGAAACCCGATCTCAGGAGCCGGAAGTCCCTCCACAAGTCCCTCCACCGACACATCGATCCGCAGGGTGACCGTCTCACCCACCTCGGCACGGGTCCGGTCCAGCCAAGACACAGCCTCCAGCATGCCCACATGTCCCCGGAACGACGCGGGACGGCGCTCTTCAGGCAGCGGCAGCACCTGCAGCGTATGCGGGTTGGAGGTGAGGATCATGGAGGTTCCATCCCGCCCGCCGGCTGCAAACCCCCGCAGCCAAGCCTCCACGGTAGCGGTACCCAACTCCAGTTGGCCCGACTTCCGCGCCCGGAGCGCGAACCGGCGCTGCGCCCGCTTCTCGTATCGCCGGCCGTCCACGACCATTTCCCGATCATACCGCCCCCAACCCACCTCATGCACGTCGAAGTCCTCGAACGCAGGCCAGGACTCTGTGCCTATCGTCGGCCCCAACCCGCCCCCGTGGCCGATCGCATACTCCACGACCACGGGCTCGCCGACGTAGGCGCGCGTCTTTTCGGGCAGGACGCGGAAGACGACATCGTCCGTGGGATCGGTGTCTCCAATCGGCACCTCGTCCACAACCACTGAAATCCGCTCGCTCAGGTACGTACGGCCGTTGGCGACGATCCGCATCGGCTCGATCTCGAATTCGCCCGCACGGAGGGCACGGAAACCGTAGACTCGCTGCACTTTCCCTGCCCGGCTGGCATCGGAAAACTCGTCGACTTCGAGAAGCTCCGCAAAGGCGTCGGCCCCGGCAACTGCGGGCTCCTCGTCCAGTTCGCTGACACCCGTGACTTCCAGCTTGAAATCGAACTCGCCCCCAACCCAGATCGACCGGGCCTCCAGAGTGGCCTCCACCTCCACGCGGGGGGGCTCGATGACCAGCGCCACCGGTTCACTCTCGTAGGTGAGATCCCCGGCCACGACCCTTACGGGCGGCACCACGAACTCGCCCGCCTCGACCGGTTCCAGTCTCCAGGTCGCGCTGGTTCCCGACTGCCTCCCACTGCGGAAGATGCGCCAGGACAGGTCGAACACGTCGGGCGTGATGAACTCGTGGGTCCAAGCCCGCGAGCCGAAGATCTCGGCGGTCAGCGTGAAGTCGTCCCCGACGTGGATGCGGGAGGGCTCGACACGGGTCTTGACAACCACTTCGGAAAGGGGATGGCGGCCTACCAGGACCGCCACGGGCCCCGTTTCCAGACTCCGGCCGTCGGCGATGATCCGGAACGGGCCCACTTCGAACAACCCGGGTTCCCGGGCCACCAACGCGTAGGTGAGCGTGAAGGAGTTCGCGGATTCCGGATCCGCTCCCTCCGCAACCCTGACGGCGAGGGAGGGCTCGGGAGCACCGAACCCCTCCACCAGGTCGAAGCGCTCCGGGGCGGTCACACTCTCGAGCGTTCCCGCCCCATCCACCTCCACCACAAGCCGGAACCGCTCCCCCACGGCCACTTCGGGTGGGTCCGCGTACGCATTCGCGGTGGGGCCCTGTCCTTGCACACCGGCGGCCGGGACAAACATCAGAGAGACCACGGCCGCGACCGCCAGCGCTCCGCCGGTTCTGCCCGGCGTTCCCGGGGACATCCGGTTTGTCGACAACACGGTGCTCTTCGCCATTCTCTCAACCTCCTTCCCCGGCAACGGTGACGTGGAAGGGCTCGGTACCGGAAGTCCCGTACGACCGTGATTCGGGATCGAACCAGGAGACCTCCACCCCTGGGAGCATGTGGGCTCCTTCCTGCTTCGCGACGAGCCGGAAGACGTAGCGACGTGTCTCGTGCAGGTCACTGTTACCGCGACCAACGGGCCCGATCTCCGGGCCGGAGACTTCGAACGCGCCCGGAAACGCGATCTCCGGGTCCGGCGCCAGCAGGCCGAGCCCGGAGACCTCGACGCGAACCGTGACCGTGTCGCCGACTTCCATGCCCGTGCGATCGATCCAGGACACCACCGCGAGCTTCCCCACATGCCCCCGGAAGGACGCGGGGAGGCTTTCGGCGGGCAGCGGCACAACCTCGATCGGGATCGGGTCGGTCGTGAGGGTCACCGGAGTCCAGGTTCCGTAAACCTCGGCCCGGTTCATTTCCCGGTAATTGCCCCACTCGCGGCTTCGGTTGACCTGCACAACGAATTCGCCGGGCTCGATCTCCGTCTTGCCGGCCTCGACGGGAGAGAACATCACGCGGTGCTCCGAGGCGACGCGGTACACGCGATCATCCAGGGAGACCCGTTCCCGCCAGCGCCCCCGTCGCCGGATCCTCCGGTATTGGAAGTTGTCGTGCGCGGGCAAGACAAGGGTGTCCGCCTCGACCCTCCACCCTTCGAAGCCCGGCTGATGGTCCCTGGCAAGCAAGCGATAGGTGACGATCAGCGGCTCTCCCACATACACCATGCGCTGCTCGGCCGTGGCCGTGGCGCGCAAGTCCTTCGGGGACTCGACGGGCGCGGGAGGCGGGGCCTCGCTGACCACCAGCCTCATGGGCTTCGTCAGACCCGTCCGGCCGCGGACCATTACCTGTACCGGTCCGACTTCGAATTCGCCCGCGGCTACGACTCGCATCCGGTAGTTGCGGCTGACCGTGTAACGACCGCCATCGGATGAAGTCCCGCTACCCGTGGCATGCGGAGGCTCGGCAAAGGCGGACATGTCGGGAAGCACCGGATCGGCATCCAGTTCCCTTGCCTCGGCTTCGACCACCAGAAGGACATCGCTTCCCACCCACGTCTGCCCGGTGTTGAGGAACGCCCGCGCTTCGATGGCCTGTGGGTCGCCGACCACCACCAGCGTGACCGGCTCGGTCCTGATGACATCCTTCCCCAAGTTGAACACGACCGGACCGACTTGGTGGGTGCCCGGCACCGTGGCGACAAGACCGAAGGACATGGATTCTTCCACCCGCCCCCTCTGCCCCGTGGCGACAACACCCCGGTTGTCCGGAAGATTCGGCCATGGCAGCTCGACGCCGGCAGGCGTCACGTCGACAATCAGTTCGAACTCGTCCCCCACTTCCACCTCGCTACGGTCGAGCCGGGCCCGAACCGAAACCATGCCGGGATCCGGAACCGTCACAAGCAGGGTGACCGGTTTCGTCCGCAACTCCCGGCCATCCGCCGTCACCTCGAAGGGGCCCATCTCGAACGAGCCGGCCACCGTGGCCACCATCGAATAGGAAAACGTGACCGCGCCGTCGGCCTGCCCCGTCGGCGGAGCCGTTATCTCCGTGGCGAAGGGTACCGCGCGGTCTGTCCGACGGTCGGCGAACCAGAACTGGGAATCCCACAGTTCCGGATCCTCCACCTCGCCGGCCCCGGCAACCTCGACGACCAACCGAAACGAGTCGCCGACTTCGACCTCGGGGGGTTCCAGGTAGGCCCGGAGCGTGGGTTCCTGAGCCGCCAGCCGACCGGTCGCAAGCAGTACGATCGCCCCCATCGCAAGCAGCGGCGTCCCTTCCATCCGCACCCTGATACTCCGTGTCATCCCACTCATCCTACCAGTCCTTCCTGGGCCTCCGGCCCCGTGGCTGGGCGGCCTTCCGGTCCACTTCCCCCGGGTCCTCGGTAACCGCCTGCAGCAGACGCTCCGCCTGCTCCGGTGTCATCTCCGGGGACTGCCCGCCCGCCTGTCCCTCACGCTCCCGTTCTTCATTCGACTGCGGAGACCCGTCATCGCGTTGGCCCGCCTGAGGCTGCGACTGCTGCTCCTCGTCACCCTGGTCCTCCCCTTGGGAAGCATCACGCTGATCCCGCTCCTGCTGCCCGTCCTGCGACTGGTCCCCCTGCCGCTCGTCCTGGTTCTGCTCGTCCCCCTCCTCCTCCTCCCCACCCTGCTGCTGTTCCTGCTGCTCGAGCATCCGGAGCGCCATCTCCAGGTTGTGCTTCGCGTCCCGGTCGGCGGGGTCCAGCCTGAGCGCCTGCTTGTACGCCTCGAGCGCCGGCCCCGGCTGCTGCTGCCTCAGCATCGCGTTGCCCAGGTTGTACCAAGCGTCCGACTGCCACCCGGGATCGCCGTCTTCCAGCGCTTCCAGGTAGGCCTCCATGGCGCGCTGGAACTCCTGGCTCTGGTAGAGCGCGTTGCCTTCGTTGAAGCGCGCCAGCGCCAGCCCCGGCACCTTCTCGAGCGCCTCCAGGTAGCGGGCGTGGGCCTCCTGGAAGCGCCCCTCCTCGTAGAGACGGTTCCCCTCCTCGATCTCGCGCCGGCCGTCCTGGGCGGCCAAGGGGGTGGTCGACGCGCCAAGGGCCACGGCCAGCGCAAGGG
>CAZTOF010000811.1:0-3843 GCA_964615515.1 uncultured Gemmatimonadaceae bacterium | reverse complement strand
GCCCGCCGGCGCGGAGGCGGGGGAGTGGAGGTGGTGATGGAGGGGACGGGGGGGACCGCGCTCACGGGCGACTACCTGCGGGTCTCGGTCGATTCGCGGGGCCGGCCCGATCCGCTCCGCCTGCACCGTGGCCGTCTGTTGCCGGACGGGTCCCGCGTACGCATTGACGACGGTGCGCCGGGGGCCTGAAATGAAACGCCGATCGCGGGAGTGCCCATGCAACCGATGAACAGGACAGCGAGCTACGGACCCGGCGCCGGCCCCTGGGTCTCGCACGAGGGCGAAGGGCACGGCAACCGCGTCTACGTCGAGACCTACGGCTGCCAGATGAACATCGCCGACGGCGAGCTCATGGAGGGCGTGCTCGAGAAGCAGGGCTACAGCGTGGTCGACGCGCCCGAGGAGGCGGACGTGATCCTCATCAACACCTGCGCGATCCGCGAGCACGCGGAGACGCGGGTGCTGGGGCGGATCGGCCAGCTCAGCGGGCTGAAGCACAAGCGTCCCTGGCTGGTGATCGGGGTGACCGGATGCATGGCCCAGCGCATGGGCGACACCTTGCTGGCGGACGCCCCCAGCGTCGACCTGGTCATGGGACCCGACGGCTACCGCCACCTGGGCGACGCGCTGCGGGCCATTCTCCCGCCCGGCGGCCGCACGAAGAAGCGCCTCTCGGTGCTGCAGCTGTCCCTCGACGAGAACTACCTGGGCCTGGAGCAGCGCCGGCGTTCGGGAGTGACCGCGTGGATCCCTGTCCAGCGGGGGTGCAATCACCGCTGCACCTTCTGCATCGTCCCCTACGTGCGCGGGCCGGAGAAGAACCGCGACCCCGAGGACGTGGTGCGCGAGGTCGAGCGCCTGGCCGGCGTGGGCATCACCGAAGTCACCCTGCTGGGGCAGACGGTCAACTCCTACCGGCACGGCGACTGGTCGTTCGCGCGCCTGCTGCGGGCCGTGGCCCGCGTGCCGGGCATCCGCCGCGTGCGCTTCACCTCGCCCCACCCGAACGACGTGTCGGAGGACCTGATCGAGGTGATGGCGACCGAACCCGCCGTCTGCGAGCAGTTCCACCTGCCCGTGCAGTCCGGGAGCAACCGCATCCTGAAGCGCATGGTGCGGCGCTACACGCGCGAGGCCTTCCTGGAGACGGTGGCCCTCATCCGTGCGGGGGTGCCGGACGTGGCGCTCTCCACCGACGTGATCGCCGGTTTCCCGGGCGAGACCGACCAGGACTTCGAGGACACGCTCAGGCTGCTGGCGCAGGTCCGCTTCGACGAGGCCTTCACCTACCGCTACAGCCCGCGTCCCGGGACGCCCGCGACCCGTTTCCGGGAGGAGGACTTCGTCCCCGCGCCCGTGGCCAAACGCCGGCTCGAGCGGCTCATCGGGGCCACGCGTTTCATGCAGTCCGAGATCAACCACGGGGAGGTGGGCCGCGTCGAGACGATCCTGATCGAACGGGTGGCGAAGCGCACCGGCATGGTGCTCGGGCGCACGCGGCGGAACAAGGCCGTGGTGATGATGGGGTCGGAGGAGGACGTCGGCAGCTACCGCACGGTGCGGCTGGTCGACACCACGGGGGTGACCTTCGTCGCGGAGCCGGTGGCGGCGGCAGGCGAGTCCGGCGCCGCGGCCGTCGGGGCCTGAGCCGGTGAAGCGGTTCCCCACCTGGCTGGCGCTGGCCGCCGTGGTGGTCCTGGGCGTGGCCTTCGCCGCAGGCAACGCGGGCCGCGTGGTGAGCATCAACCTGGGGCTTCTGACGCTCAGCCGCGTCCCGGTGACCTTCGTGGCCTTCGGGGGCATGGTGGTGGGGATGGGGGTCGTGCTGGCGGCGGGGATCAACGCCGATCTCAAGGTGCGGCGCCTGCTCCGGGAAAGACACGCGCCGGAAGGTCTGGCCGAAGGCTCGGGCCGCCCGGCTCGGGGTGACGGCGAACAGGGAGACATGCGACTGGAGTGAGGGGCGTGCCCCCGATTCTGTGGACGGCCACCGGTTTCGCCGCGGGCGCGGCGGCCGGCACGGCTCCCGGGTTCGGCCGGACCCTGGTCCCGCTCCTGATCCTCGCGGTTCCCATCGTGCCATGGCGCGGCCCGCACAGCCGTGCCGTCCTTCTTCTGCTGTGCTTCATGGGGGGCCTGGCGTGGGCGGCCGCCGACCGCCGGGCGCGCGAGGTCTGCACCATGGCCGTGCGCGACGGGGCCGAGGCGGCCGTGACCGGGTATTTCACGAACGCGAGCGCCGAAGGGGCGTCGACGTTGCGCCCCGCTCCCGTTGGGGAAGGGGGATGTGGGGACCCCATCCGTGTCTACACCCGCGCCGGAGCGCCGCCGGAGGCCAGCCCGGTGACCGTGGAAGGGCGCTGGGTCCGGTCCGAGCGCCCCGACGGCTCCGTCTCGATCTACCTGAGCGCGTCGTCGGTGGAGGAGGTGGGGGGAGAGGTGGACCGCGTACCGTGGCCCGACCGGATGCGCTCCGCCATTCGGGGACGCGCCGCCGAGGCGCTCGAGCGCAGGCTGGGGGCGCAGGCGGGAGTCGCCTCGGCGCTGGTGCTGGCGGAGCGCGACGGAATCCCGCGCGAGCTCTGGGACGCCTTCGCCCGCTCGGGGAGCGCCCACCTCCTCTCCATCTCGGGCTTCCACGTGGGGGTGATCGCGGCGCTGCTGGGGGGCCTCATCGCGGCGACCGGCCGCCCCCCTCGCACCCGCGCGGCCGGCATGGCCATCGGCGTCTGGGCCTACGTGCTGCTCATCGGCGCCCCCACCTCGGCCACCCGCGCCGCCTGGATGACGACCGCGTTCGTGCTCGGCCGTCTGCGCCGGACCCCGTCCCGCGCCCTGGGCGCCCTCGGCCTCTCCATGCTGATGATCGCCATCCTGCGCCCCTCGGTCGTGGCCGGCGCGGGCTTCCAGCTCACCGTGGCGGGCACGGCCGGCATCCTCGTCATGACGCGCTGGATCCTGCGCCACTGGCCGGCCCACCGCGGCCGCGACTGGATCGCCTCACCCGTTGCCGCCGGACTGGGCGCGTCGGTCTTCACCGCGCCGGTGCTCGCGTACCACTTCGGCCAGGTCCCGCTCCTCTCGCTTCCGTCCTCGATCCTCCTCACCCCGCTGGTCGCCGCGGCCGTGCCCGGCGTGATCGTCACGATCGTGATGGACGTGCTGCACCTTCCCGGCGCGGCCATCGCCGGGGCCGGCTCGGAGGGTCTGCTGCACATGGTCACCGCCACCGCCGCCGCCCTGGGCGACCTTCCCGGCACCGTCGCGCGGGTCACGGCCCGCGAGGCGGCCCTTCTCACCGCCGGCGCGCTGCTGCCTCTCCTGCTCGCGAGCGGCGCGCAGTGGCGCATCCGGCCCGCCGTCCGGGCCTCCGTCTCGGCCCTCTCGGCCTTCGCCGTGCTGTGGGCCGGCCAGGCCGCGCTTTCGCTCACCGGACGCGGAACGCTCAGGATCGTGACCATCGACGTGGGGCAGGGCGACGCCATCGCGCTCCGCACGCCCGGCGGGCGCTGGTTCCTCGTCGACGCGGGGCCGCGCGGCTTCGGCGGCTCCGACGCGGGCCTCACCCGGGTCGTCCCCTTCCTGCACGGCCAGGGCGCCCGCCACCTGGAGGCCATCGTGCTCACCCACCCCGACGAGGACCACGCGGGGGGACTCGCGTCGGTCCTGCGCCACGTCTCGACCGGCACGGTCCTGGGCCCCGGCTTCAGCGGCGGCCAGAGCGGCCACATGGACGGCGCGGCCGAGGCCCGGCGCGCGAACATTCCCTGGCGCCGCGCCGCCGCCGGCGAGGCCTGGACCATCGACGGGGTCGAGTTCGAGGTCCTCAGCCCGGCACCCGGC
>CAZTOF010000810.1:0-1865 GCA_964615515.1 uncultured Gemmatimonadaceae bacterium | reverse complement strand
GCGCAAGTGGTCCCGGGCGCGTGACCCGACGACTGGAGGCCCGGATTCCGAAAGCCGAACAGTGTGACGCGGCTGGATTAGAACAGTTTGGGGTCTGGAGGGGCTACTTGGTCCAGATCACCGCCACGCCGCATCGCGAGTCGGCCCCTCCGAACTCGGCCGGCAGGGACGCCGGTCCCTTGTAAACCTCTACTCCGCCAACTTCGATCGGAAGCACAAGTTCGTCGACGGACTCGACCCTGATGTTGTCCAAAAAAACGCTCAACCGGCAGCCCGCGCGGGCGTTATAGAGCTGAGTCCGAATACTGGGGAGCTCTTCGATCATTTGCGAGATTCGCAGCGGGCTCCGGCGCTTGATATCTTCTTCCGTGATGAACGCGCCGAGCCCGAGCAACTCGCCCCAGTGCTTCCGCTCGTAGAATCCCTTGATCTCCAGTCGGCGGGACCGCGTTGTCGACACCACTAGCGGTTCGAGTCCCACCGGTTCCCGCACAAGACCGATCTCCAACTCCGTCGTGAGACCGCTGTTCACGTCGACCGTGTGGCGAAGCGGCGCGTAGCCGAGCCGTCGGACCCGTAGCTCGTGCTGTCCAGCCGGCACGGCGGTCAACCGGAACAAGCCCTGTTTGTCACTTGCTGCCTCCGTCGGCCGGCCGACGACACTCACGGCCGCCGTCGCTACTGGACGACCAGTCTCCCTGTCGACCAAGCGCCCGATTAGACGTCCCGACGGCACCGAACTGAGGATTCGCAGTCGGACCTCGCGCTCCTCCCCCGGCACCAACGCCGCAGGCACTGCCTGTCCACTCGAATGGTCTCCGAACTCCGCCCACACCACCGCTTGACCCGCGTCGCGAGGAACGCAGACCCGAAGGCTGCCGTCGGCGGCCGTCGCCTCTCGCAGCGGCATACGGTCCGCATCGGTCCACCGAAGAACCACCGTGGCTCCGGGCAGCACCATGCTCCCGGATTCGTCCAACACCGTGAGGAGAAGAGAGGCCCGGTCTCCGCAGTTCGGCTCCTGTCCGGTGGCCGCACTGTAGCTCATTCCATACAGGATGACCAAGGTGAGGGCTCTCGCCGACCACCGGCCGCGCAGATCAGACACTTCGGCCTCCCCTGATGTTGATGTCATCGGCCGGCTGTTGCCCTGGACTCATGCGCCCATCCCGTAATCGTCGGCAGGCCCAGCGGATCTTGGTCTACTGTCCACAACATACCTTCCGAGGCAGCCAGCAGATGATATTCGACCGGTAACTCTACGAATCCCACAAAGCCCCGATCGACATGATAGCCCGTCCACTGCGTCGGAGATCTCGCCGCTGCACTCGTTCTCCGTAACCATAGCGTACCGTCCTCGCTGGCCACCATGGCGTCTACGGCCGTTTCCGATGGCCGTGCGATTTGTCCCAGGAAGGCTTGAGCCAGTTCCCCGCTCGAAACACGTGCTCGGAAAGACTCGGGCAAGCCGCTATAGACCCTCCTTGCGTACGACTGCACCCTCCCCCGTAGAACCGTAACCCGGTCGAGCGGGATTCGCACGGCAGCCGCAGTGTCGCCAGCGGTCGTCACACGTAGCAACTGAAGGGAGTTGCGGTCATCCGCGCCCTCTTGCCACGTACCGAGCCACAGCCAGCGGCTATGGGGATCGTGCGCCAGCAGACTACGCCGGTCGAACGGATGACTGATAGACATGGTCCGAGGGACGGATCGTGCGGTCACCAGCGGCGACGCGGTTACGGCTCGGGAAGCCGGAAGCGGCCGACCCACGGACCGGGCTCGAGACCGGCCGCGTACAGCCAGGTATCCGAGTCGTCGATGGCGATCGCCTCCACGCCGCGATCGAGGTACAGAGACTTCACGTA
>CAZTOF010000809.1:0-7618 GCA_964615515.1 uncultured Gemmatimonadaceae bacterium | reverse complement strand
GACGTTTTCCGGGTGACCTCCGCGGATCCCTGCCTGCGCTGGTTCCAGGACTGCGCGTGGGGGATGGACGCCGCCGCATCGGGGCCGGTGACCTCGTACTTGCGCAGGGGCGAGACATCGAAGAGAGCCGCGCCGCTGCGTACCGCGTAGTACTCGTACTCGTGGCCGGGCTCGTAGGTGAGCGCGCCGGCGTGCCCGGACCAGTTGCGCCAGCGGCGGCTGTGGCAGAGGGGAGCGGTGCGGGGGTGGAAGGGGGTCTCGAGGAGCATGCGGGAAGTTAGCGTTCCGCCGAATGTCTGTCTCCGAAGACGTTGAAACATTGTCTCCGTTTGCGTTGAAATCTTATCTCCAAAAGCGTTGAAAATCTGTCTCCATCCTGTTAGTCTCCTTCACCACAGCAACCTCACCACCGTGATCCGGGAGCTTACAGCATGATATCCAGCCCTGGGGAAGAGAGACACCAGACCGGCGAGCATGGAGTCCGGCACGACGCCGAGCCGTCGGACCGGCCCGAAATCGAGCACTACACCCGACGTGTCGCCGACGAGGAACTGAAACAGTGTCTGGCGGGGGCCGGAGCCGTCCTGATCGAAGGCCCGAGAGCCTGCGGCAAGACCGTGACCGCCCGGCAGGAAGCCGCAAGCGAGGTCCTTCTGGATGTGGACCGGAGAGCGCAGGACATGATTGCGGTCAGTCCCGGCCTGGTGCTCGAAGGGGCAACTCCCCGGCTGATCGACGAGTGGCAGACCGCCCCGGTGATCTGGAACCACGTTCGGCGCGCGGTCGATGCGCGTCCCGGAAAGGGTCATTTCATTCTCACCGGGTCGGCCGTTCCACCCGATGACATCACACGTCATACCGGAGCCGGCCGTATCGTCCGGCTGCGCCTTCGCCCGATGTCCCTCTTCGAACTGGGCTCCAGCACCGGCAAGGTGTCAATGAAGGACATGCTTACGGGAACGCCGGTGCGCCATCCGACGGCGGACTTGTCCGTGCACGACCTCGCTCGTCTCGTTTGCGTCGGGGGCTGGCCGGGGCACCTCGCATCTTCGGCCGAGGACGCCTTGCGCGTGAACCGCGGCTACGTCGACGACATCTGCCGTGCCGACCTTCAGCGCGTTGACGGCGTCCGGCGGGACCCGGAGCGAGTCCACCGATTCCTTCGTTCGCTGGCTCGCAACGTCGCGACCTGCGCGTCTCTGGCAACCATCGCGCGCGACGTTGCCGGTCCGGAGCAGCCCTCGATGACGGACCATACCGCCCGCTCGTACCTTACCGGCCTTGAACGACTCATGGTGGTGGAGGATCAGCCGCCGTGGGCACCCCGTCTCCGGTCCCGATCCCGGCTCCAAGTCTCCGCCAAACGTCACTTCGTGGATCCCTCCATCGCGGCGGCGGCGCTCGGCGCGGGGCCGGATCACCTGCTCCGCGATTTCTCCTGGTTCGGCCTTCTCTTCGAATCGATGGTGATTCGGGATCTGCGCGTCTACGCCCAGGCCACGGGCGCGGGGGTCTACCACTACCGTGATCACACGGGCCTCGAAGTGGACGCCATCGTCGATGCCGGCCCGGGTCGGTGGGCGGCCTTCGAGATCAAGCTCGGCCTGAGCCGTATCGACGGTGCGGTGCGATCACTCCTGAAGTTCGCGGACCGGGTCGACACGAGCCGGTGCGGCGAACCCGCCGCGTTGGGCGTCATCGTGGACAGCGGGTATGGGTATGTTCGCCCGGACGGGGTGAGCGTGATCCCGCTGGGGGCGCTTGGGCCGTGAAATCCGGGAATAGCGGGGCAGGTCCAAAACGCCCCTACACCAGCTCCGCCACCACCCCCAGCAACCGGTGCACATCGCTACGGTTGTTGAACATCCCCACCGCCGCCCGTAGCAGTTCCCCGTTCTCCTGGAAGGTGACCGCCACCCCCGCCTCGGCCAGGGCCGCCGCCAGCGTCTCATGATCCAGCCCATGGTGGAAGCTCACGATCGCCGACGGGTTGTCCGGCGGCGTGAACATCCGCATCCCCATCGCCTCGGCCTCCCGGTGCAGCTCGCCGGCCAGCGCGTGCGTGTGCCCGGCGATCCGTTCCAGCCCGACCCCTTCCATGAAAGCCAGCGCCGCGTCCATCGCGGCCGCGGGCCCGTGCGCGGCGTTCGCATACTCCAGCTTGCGGGCGCCCTCCCTGAGCCGGAAGCGGTGTCCGGGAAGCGCTTCGGCCACCTGCACGTGCCCGTGGCGGTCCGAGGTCATCCACTCCAGGTGCTCGCGGCGCACGTAGAAGGGGGCGCACCCGAAGTCGGCGTGCAGCCACTTGTAGCCGTTGCCGCAGGCGAAGTCGACGTTCTCTTCGTGCAGGTCGGTGGGGAAGGTGCCCCACGCCTGGATCGCGTCGGCGTAGAGGTAGGCGCCGTGGGCGTGCGCGAGGTCCGCCAGCGCCGGCAGGTCGTAGCGGAAGCCGTTGCGGTTCGACACCCAGGCCACGCTGACCAGGCGGGTCCGCCGGTCGGTGCGCGCGGCGAAGTCGTCCACGCTCACGGCCCCGTCCCGCGCCGGAATGATCCGCAGTTCGATCCCGGCCCGGCGCTCCAGTTCGCGGTACAGCACGAAGGTCGTGGTGAAGTGAAGCTCGTCGACCACCACGTTGTCGCCCTCGCGCCAGTCCATCGCGCTCACGATGACGTTCTCGGCGCCGCTGGTCGTATACAGGAAGGCGATTTCGTCCTCGTCGGCGCCGAAGAGGCCGGCGAAGCGCGACCGGGCGCTCTCCAGGACCGTGCTGCGCGGGCGGGTGTCGCGTCGACGCATCTTGCCGTCGGCATAGGCGTGGAGCGCATCGCGCACGGGCACGGACAGCGGTCCCACCGAGGCCGTGTTCAGATACGCGAGCTCCTCGGTGACGGGGAAGCTGGCTCGGACTCCGAGGGGATCGTCGGCGGGGTTCGTGGATTTCGTCGGCCCGCGGTGCCCGGTGGTGAGCGGTGCGTCGCCGGTGGAGGTGGAGGGGAGTTCGCCGGTGTCCGGTAGCGCCAGCAGTCCGGCAGCGGCCGTCGTCTTCAGGAAGTGTCTGCGATTCAATGACTTCATGGTTGTGGTCTCCGTGATATTCGGGTTGGCAGCCATTACAATGGGGGCCGATGCGCTACGACACTAGCAGTCCGTGGACAAACCCGCCCGAGCACCGAGACCGGCGAGGCCCCGGCTCCCGGCTCTCCGCCCTCGAGTCCGAAGCCATCGGGATCCTCCGCGAGGGCATCGCGGCCGCAGCCCGCCCCGTGATCCTCTACTCCATCGGCAAGGACTCGTCGGTGCTCCTGCACCTGGCCCGCAAGGCGTTCTGGCCCGGCCCCCCGCCCATGCCCCTGCTGCACGTCGACACCACCTGGAAGTTCCGCGAGATGATCGCCTTCCGGGACCGGGTCGCGGCGGAGCCCGATGTCGAACTCGTCGTCCACACCAACCGGGAGGGACTCGACGCCGGCATCACCCCCTTCGCCCACGGCTGCGAGCACTACACCGAGGTCATGAAGACGGCCGCCCTGCGCCAGGCGCTCGACGCCGGGCGCTACGACATGATCTTCGTGGGGGCGCGCCGCGACGAGGAGAAGTCGCGCGCCAAGGAACGGGTCTTCTCGCATCGCAACGCCGCCCACCAGTGGGACCCCAGGGCGCAGCGGCCGGAGCTGTGGAACCTCTACAACACCCGGCTCGCCCCCGGGGAATCGCTCCGGGCGGCCCCGCTCTCCAACTGGACCGAAGCCGATGTCTGGCGCTACATCGAACGGGAAAGCATCCCGGTCGTGTCCCTCTACCTCGCTGCGGAGCGTCCCGTGGTTGAGCGCGACGAGGGGTGGATCGTGGTGGACGACGAACGCATGCCGCTTCCGCCGGGTGAAACGCCGCTGCTGCGGCGAGTCCGGTTCCGCACGCTCGGGTGCTACCCGCTCACCGCCGCGGTCGAGAGCGACGCGGATACCGTGGCTGCAATCGTGGCCGAGACCCTCGCTGCCGGGAATTCGGAGCGCCGGGGACGGCTCGTCGACCACGACGGCGAAGCTTCGCTGGAACGCAAGAAGAGGGAGGGCTACTTCTGATGCGCCCGACCCTGCGATGGGTCCTGTGCGGGAGCGTGGACGACGGCAAGAGCACGCTCCTTGGCCGCATTCTCCACGATACGCGCCAGGTGTTCGCCGACGAGATGGAAAGGGTGACCGAGGACTCCCGCCGCTACGGCACCCGGGGCGATACGGCCGACCTGGCCCTGCTCGTGGACGGGCTGCAGGACGAGCGCGAGCAGGGCATCACCATCGATGTCGCCCATCGCTCCTTCGCCACGCCCCGGAGGCGTTTCGTCGTGGCGGACGCGCCGGGACACGAACAGTACACGCGCAACCTGGCGAGCGGCGCCGCAACCGCGGAGCTGGCGGTCGTCCTGGTCGATGCTCGCAAGGGCATCCTGCCGCAGACCGCGCGCCACACACGCATCGTGACCATGTTCGGGGTCCGGCACCTGGTGCTCGCGGTCAACAAGATGGATCTGGTCGGTTGGGACCGCGACCGGTTCGAGGCCCTGGCTTCGAAGTACCGTGAAATGGCCGGGGGGGCAGGCGCTCGGGAGGTGGTGGCCATCCCCGTCTCGGCCCTGACCGGCGACAACCTGACGCGTCGAGCCGGGGAGGCCCCTTGGTACCCGGGCCCCACCCTGCTGGGTCACCTGGAGGAGGTGGAAGTCGAGGAGCGGGCGGCGGACCGGCCCTTCCGAATGCCCGTTCAATACGTGAACCGCCCGAATGCCGACTTCCGCGGCTACTGCGGCCGTGTGGAGGCCGGCGCGGTGTCCCCCGGGGACCGTGTGCGCATCGCGCCCTCCGGCGTCGAGACCGCCGCGGAATCGATCGTGGTCTGGCAGGGCACGCGGCCGCGCGCCGCGCGGGGAGATTCCGTCACCCTGACCCTGGCGCCCGATGCCGACGTGACCCGGGGGGACGTCATCGCGAGTGCGGCGGACCCGGTCGAGTCGGCCGACCAGTTCCAGGCCAGACTCCTGTGGATGGACCCCGAACCGCTCAGGGTCGGGCGGCCCTACCTGCTCAAGCTCCACGCACGTGAAGTGAGAGCCACCGTGACCCGCATCAGGCACCGGGTCGAGGTTTTCGGCGGCAGCTCCCTGGCGGCCACGCAACTCGGGCTGAACGACCTGGGCGTCGTCAATCTCGCCACGAGCCGTCCCGTGCCGTTCGCTCCCTTCGACGAGAGCCGGGAGCTGGGAGGCTTCATGCTCATCGACCGGACCACCAACGCCACCGTCGGCGCCGGGACGATCACCTTCGCCCTCATGCGGGCCGCCAACCTGAAGTGGCAGGACTTCGACGTCACGGGGGAAACCCGCGCCGAAATGAAGCGGCAGCGCGCCCGCTGCCTGTGGCTGACAGGCCTCTCCGCGTCCGGCAAGTCCACGATCGCCAACCTGCTTGAGAAGCGTCTGGTCGCGGAGGGTCGCCACACCTACCTGCTCGACGGCGACAACGTCCGCCACGGCCTCAACCGGGACCTGGGCTTCACCGAGGCGGACCGCGTGGAGAACATTCGCAGGGTGGCCGAAGTGGCGCGGCTCATGGTCGATGCGGGACTGATCGTGATCGTGGCCTTCATCAGCCCGTTCCGGTCCGAACGGGACTTCGCCCGCGGCCTCTTCGAGCCGGGCGACTTCGTGGAGATCTTCGTGGACGCGTCGCTGGAGGCTTGCGCGCGACGTGACCCGAAGGGACTCTACGCGAAGGCGACGGGGGGCGAGATCAGGAACTTCACCGGTGTGGACAGTCCCTACGAGCGCCCCGAACGGCCGGACCTTCGCCTCGACACGGAGGAACTTTCACCGGAGGAGTGCGTTGAACTGGTAGTGCGAGGGTCCTGGACGGACCCGCGTGAGCCCCGAGGACGTGAACTGCAACGCCGATGACTGTCGAGAACCGCGTCTCCGCGCACGGGGTCCCTGCCGCCGCGAGCCTTCTCCTTCTGCTGGCACTCCTCCCGGCCGAGCCCCTGACGGGCCAGTGGCGCAGGGGGCGCACCGCCCCCATTCGCAAACCGGCGGAGGCGGCGGAGCCGGGCGGGTTCACCTTCTGCAGACTGCAATACCGCCGGGTGCGGGATGAGTGGCTCGGCACGGGCTGGACCACGGACTACCCCGACGGGGACCGGAACCTCCCGCTCCGGCTGTCCCAGCTGACCAGAACCGGCATTGCCCGCGACGAGTGGGGGGACCCGTTCCACGCCGTGGTCACGGCCACCGAACCCGCGCTCTACGAATGCCCGTTCCTCTTCGCCTCGGACGTGGGGACGATCGGATTCTCGGACGCCGAAGCCGAGCAGCTCCGCGACTACCTTCTCAAGGGCGGCTTCCTGTGGGCGGACGACTTCTGGGGCGACTACGCCTGGCGGAACTGGACGGCCGAGATGCAGAGGGTTCTGCCGGGCCGTGCCATCGTCCCGATACCGCCGGACCATGTGGTCTTCCACACCCTCTACTCGGTCGACAGCATCCCCCAGATCCCGTCGATCCAGTACTGGCGCATGAGCGGCCGCGGGGGCACCTCCGAACGGGGCGCCGAGAGCGCGGTCCCAACCATGCACGGCATCATGGACGAGTCGGGCCGGCTGCTGGTCGTGATGACCCACAACACCGACATCGCCGACGGTTGGGAGCGGGAAGGGGAGGACGACCGGTTCTTCCACCTCTTCTCGCCCAACGCCTACGCGGTCGGGATCAACGTGATCCTCTACGCGCTGACGCACTGAGCGGCTTGGTGGCGGCGGAGCTGCCGCGAGCCGGGCCGGCGAACCCCTGCGCGAACCTGTCCACGGACTGCAACAGGAGACGGAGGCGAGATTGAGCGACTGGTGGGCCGAAGGGCTCCTCTTCGAGAACTGCAACTGCACGGCCGTCTGTCCGGGTCACATCCACTTCTCCCAGAAGTGCACCCACGAGGTCTGTCACGGCTTCTGGGCGATCCGCTTCGAGGCGGGACGGTTCGGCGGGACCGACCTCGCGGGCGTCGACGCCGTGGTGGTCTACGAGACGCCGCAGGTCATGGTCGACGGCGGGTGGAAACAGCGCATCGTCGTCTCGGACCGGGCGGCGCCGGAGCAGCGGCGGGCGGTTGAGGAGATCGTATGGGGAAAGCGGGGGGGACCCTGGGAGGTGCTCGCGCG
Organism: uncultured Gemmatimonadaceae bacterium; assembly: GCA_964615515.1. Lineage (GTDB taxonomy): Bacteria > Gemmatimonadota > Gemmatimonadetes > Longimicrobiales > Gaopeijiaceae > Bin94. The sequence goes on along the minus strand of CAZTOF010000809.1, from coordinate 415 downwards.
GTTCGTGGCCGACGCCTTGCCGACCCGGACCGCGCCGGTGCGCATCGAGGACGGGCCGGAAAGAAAGGGCGTGACCGTGACGGGGTTGATGGAAGGCGCAATCGAAGCGATCCGCGGCCGAAACCGCGAGGAGCCCGTCACCTTCGCCAACATCTACAACAAGATCCACGATTCCACGCAGGTCATCGCCCGCGGCTCGACCCGGTACGACGACGGCGAGATCGTGATCGACAACCGGGGCACGCACGGACTCTGGTCGCGCTTCCGCTGGACTACGTGACCTACCCCGCCGCTCTCGGCATGTGGCTGGCGATGACCGGCCTGATGATGACGCCGATCGTCCTGCCGTGGCTCCGCGCTCGCTCGCGGCTGGCACCTGGACGGCAGGAGACGGCGGCCCGGCCCGCCCGGCTCC
>CAZTOF010000808.1:0-2144 GCA_964615515.1 uncultured Gemmatimonadaceae bacterium | reverse complement strand
GACCTGGTCCTCGACGTGTCCCTCAAACTGATCCCCACGCACGGGTACAGCCAGAGATCGGGGTGACGCGCATCCCTCCAGGCGAGGTTTTCGCGCATTACCCTCCGCAACTCCGCGACCGGCGTGGGGATCAGTTTGAGGGACACGTCGAGGACCAGGTCGCCGGTGTCGTGAATGATGCTGTAGTCGTAGCCAAAGCGGAAATAGCCGGTCTCCACCCGCCGCACTTCACCTCCGGGAGTCAGGATCGTGGCGCCCTCCATCACCTCGTCCCAGAACACGGTCCGCTCGCGTTCGGGTGCGGGGGACAGAAAGTGGAGGTTCTGCCACACCGCACCGCCCACGGTGCTGGGAATCCCCACGAAGTGATGAATGCCCCCCAGCCCACGCGCCACGGTGGCGTTGATCAGGTCGGGGAAGGTCTCCACGCCGGCGCCGGCCACCACACGGCCTTCGGCAAGGAACTCCACGCCGGAGATGTCGCAGCGCACCACCACGCCGCGGAACCCCCGGTCCCCAACCAGGATGTTGGCACCCCTTCCGAGGACGAAGCAGGGGATCCCCAACTCCCTGGCGGAGCCCACGGCCACCTGGAGTTCCTCCGCCGACCTGGCCCTGTAGAACAGATCGGCGGGCCCCCCGATCCTGAAGGTGGTAAAGGGCGCCAGCGGAACATCGCGGCGTACCCGCCCGGGATCGACGGTCTGCACGTATTGGTCGAGGAGCGACGATTCCGGGCGTTTCACCGTTGCCGCCGGTCCGTGGACAATCCCGTGTGGCCGGGTGGATGGAGCGATCCGTCGCGGACGTATCGCCGTTCGAACGCCACGGGGGTTTTGTCCAAGGGCTGCTGGGGGTGGCCTGAAGGTTGCGAGGGGAGTGAGTGAACACAATTCTCGCGTCGGCGCCACTTCGCGGCAACAGCGCGGCGGTCCCTTGGGTATCCGGCCGCGAGGGGGCACCCTGAAGGCTGAAACTCGCTGGAGGGGAGTCTGTCTCCGGGAGACGCCGCTGAGGGTTTCTCCCACGCGTTCCCGGACCGTCCGGAATCGGACACGCCCGTCCCGCAACCGATCAAGCATCTCACCCGCTCCGGCACCCCCATTGTATCCCTAAGTGATTGTATAGACAAAACATACGGTAGTTCTGGCAATCACGGCACGCGTATTGCTTAAACCGTGGGCCGGCAGGGTGCAATGGCTCCGGCGGGTGGCCCTTAGGGGCCAGCGGTGTGGTGGCTGATGTGAGGGGCCCGTTCGGAGCGTTGCCCCTGCCCTGGCGAACGCGAACGATGTCGATCGGGCCGGATCTCCATACCCCAGGGTGAATTCCCGAGCCGGTTTCGGGAACCCGTGCCGACAACGGTGTATGATCAGTGGTTGGATGACCGGGACTCGTACCAGCTTACCTTCCGCCCGGCGGTCACTCTGCCGGATGTGTTTCCCGAAGAAGCGTGGCATGGAAAAGACGCTGATCAGACTCGACGGGCTCAGCAAGGTCTTCGTTACCGAACAGGTGGAGACCCGCGCGCTGTCGGACATCACGCTCGAGATCGATCGCGGGGAGTTCGTGTCCATTGCGGGTCCGTCCGGTTGCGGCAAGACGACCCTCCTGTCGATCCTCGGTCTGCTGGATGCGCCCACGGAGGGCAGGTACCTCCTGGAGGGCGAGTCGGTGGACCGGCTCTCGGTGTCACACAGAGCGCGGATCCGCAACCGTGCGATCGGCTTCGTCTTCCAGGCCTTCAACCTCATCGGCGACCTCACCGTCTTCGAGAATGTGGAACTTCCTCTGACCTACCGGGGCATGCCCGTCGGCGAACGGGAAGATCGCGTGCTCGGGGCACTCGAACGCGTCGGTATGGCGCACAGGGTCCACCACTACCCGTCTCAGCTCTCGGGGGGCCAACAACAGCGGGCCGCGGTGGCGCGCGCGATCGTCGGCAAGCCGCTGATTCTTCTGGCTGACGAACCCATCGGCAACCTTGACTCCAGGAACGGGGGGGTTGTGATGGACCTCTTCCACGAGCTCCACTCCGACGGGGCCACGATCTGCATGGTAACGCACGATGAGCGCTATGCGCGTGCGGCGAACCCGGACCGAACGCGCTGCCCTCCAACTCCCACCTTCCCGGAAAACTCCCT
>CAZTOF010000807.1:0-2170 GCA_964615515.1 uncultured Gemmatimonadaceae bacterium | reverse complement strand
CACCGGATGGTGCGATATTTGGTGGGAACCATGGTGGACATCGCGCTGAATCGCCGGGAAGAGGAGGACATGGCCCTGCTGCTGAAGGGAGACGCCGCGGCGACCACATCTCCGCCCGCACCGGCGGCGGGGCTCTTTCTGACCCGCGTGGCGTATCGAACATGACATGTAAACCGCAGTTTACATTCTGTCATCTGCGCTTGACATTGCTGGGGCTGGCGGCGGGAACGGCCGCATCGTCGGCCGGGTGCGAGGTGACGCCGCGCGCGGAGGAGGCGCCCGGGGCCGCGGAAGGCGCCGTCTCGGCGCAATTGGGCGCAGACCCGCGACCGGACCCGGCCGGAGCCGCGAGTTCCTCCGTCCGGTTCTCCGGCGAAGCCCAGACGGCCGTGCCGATCCCCGCAACCGCCGACCTCGGCCCCTCGGAGCAGCTCGCCGCCAGCCGCACCACCGCCATCGTGCGCGCGGCCCGCACCGTCGCCCCCGCCGTGGTCACCATCTCGGTGCTGCGGCGCGAACAGGTCCGGCGGCGTCCCTTCTTCTTCGACCCCTACTACCTGCCCTTCCGCGAGACCCAGGGCCTCGGCTCCGGCTTCATCATCAACGCGGGGGGGACGGTCCTCACCAACCACCACGTGATCGACGGCGCCACCCGGATCCTGGTCACCCTTCCCGACGCCCGCGACTTCGAGGCGCGGCTCGTCGGTTCCGACCCCGCCACCGACATCGCGGTCCTCGCGCTGGAGAACGCCACGGACCTCCCCGTCGCCCCCCTCGGCACGGCCTCGAACCTGCTGATCGGCGAGTGGACGGTCGCGATCGGCAACCCCTTCGGCGGCCTGCTCTCGAACCACGAGCCCTCGGTCACGGCCGGGGTGGTCAGCGCGCTGGGCCGCCACATCGTGCCCGGCGGCGACGATGAGGGCTTCCACCTCGGCATGATCCAGACCGACGCCTCGATCAACCCGGGCAACTCGGGCGGCCCCCTCGTCAACGCCCTCGGCGAGGTGATCGGGATCAACGCCTCCATCCTGTCGCGCTCGGGCGGCAGCGAGGGACTCGGCTTCGCCATCCCCATCGACCGCGCGCTCAAGGTGGCCCGCGACCTCGCCGAACACGGGGCCGTGCGGCGCGCCTGGCTGGGGTTCGAGGTGGACGCCGTGGAGGCCGACGACTTCGGCCGCTCGCGGGGCGTGCGCATCGCGCGGGTGACGCCGGGGTCTCCGGCGGCGAGGGCCGGGATCCGGCCGGGAAGGCGGCTGCTGCGGGCCGGGACCAGCGGCATGGCCACGCCGCTCGACTACGCGGCCGCCATGCTCGATCTGCGCGCCGGCGACCGGATCGAGCTGGCGGTCGAGGGGATGGGGCCGGTGACCGTGGAGGCCGGCCAGCTGCCCTCCGTCACCGCCGAACGGGTCGAACTGCTGCGCGACCTGGAGGTCATAACGGTTACGCCCGCCATCCAGTCGGAGCGGGGGCTGGACTCGCCGGAAGGCGCGCTGGTCGTCGCGATCTCCGACCAACTGTCCGAGATGACCGGACTTGCGACCGGCGACGTGCTCCTGGGTGTCAACAACCGGCGCGTGAGCACGGCCCGCGAGGCGGCCGAGGAACTCCGGCGGACGCAGCGTGCCAACCGCCCCTTCGTCCTCGTGTTCGAGAGGGGCGGCCGCCTGGTGCGCACCGGAATGCTGACCTGGAGGGAGTAGACACCGTGGCCACCTCCGCACCCGACCGCTACGCGCACCCCCTCTCGGCGCGGTACGTCTCCCGCGAGATGGAGCGCGTCTTCGCCCCCGCCTTCCGCTTCGGGACCTGGCGGCGGCTCTGGCTCGCCCTGGCCGAGGCCCAGCGCGACCTGGGGCTGGACATCCCCGCCGAGGCGATCACCCAGATGCGCGACCGCCTGGACGACATCGACCTCGACGCGGCCGCCCGCTACGAGCGCCGCTTCCGCCACGACGTCATGGCGCACATCCACCTCTTCGGCGACGTGGCGCCGGCCGCGCGTCCCATCCTGCACCTCGGCGCCACCAGCGCCTTTGTCGGCGACAACACCGACCTGATCCAGCACCGCGAGGCGATGACGCTGGTGCGCGACCGGGTCGTCGCGACCGTCCGGGCCCTTGCGCGCTTCGCCGAAGAGCACCGCGCGCTCCCCACCCTGGCC
>CAZTOF010000806.1:0-4875 GCA_964615515.1 uncultured Gemmatimonadaceae bacterium | reverse complement strand
AAGGAGTCGCCTCCACAGGGGAGGTTGAAGACGCCCTCGTCGATGTCGCCGATCCGCCCGTGGAGATCGGGCGCGCCACCACGCAGTCGCCCGTCCCGGTACTCGCGGGCAAGCCAACTCAGGCACCGCGCCGCCAAGCCCGCGTTCCGGAACTCGGCTCCGTTCAAATCCCGCCTCGCCGATCCCGTCAGCGAGACCCGGCCCGCGAGACTCTGGTCGCACCAATCGGCCACCTGGTCCCATGTGGCCGGGAAGGGGATCGCGGCATCGGGGTCGCCCCCGAGCGAACGCACCAGCCCGGTCAGCTGCTCGATCCGCGTTTGCAACTCCTCGTTCTTGCGTTCGGCGGCCTCGGCCCTCTGTTGGGCCTGCTCGTGGCGGTCGCCCCGCTTGCGCGCCTTGTCCAGCGCCTCCGTGAGCTTGCGGCGCAGGACGCGCACTCCCTCCCCGGCCCCGTCGCGGCGAGACCCGCTCCCCGGCACGGGGTCGGGTCGCGCGGACCCGTTGGTTTCTTCAGCCGGTGACCGTTCCTTGCCGGTCACCGCGGAATCGCGCCGGATCGCGTTTCGGAGGAGGGAAACCAGTCTCAGTGTTCCGCGAGGTGCTGCGTCCGCTTCGCCCGCGATCGCGTCGAAGCCGAGCGTGTCCCGGTCGCCGCTGCCGAAGCGCAGCCGCTCCTCGGCGGCGAGCCGCTGAAACCGCGTCGTCGCCATGTCCGGCCCGCCCTCTTCGGACAGCCGGTTCACCACCACGAGCGGATGCTGCCACTGATCCGCCCGATCATTGAATCCGGGGCGGTAGAAGCGCCACGAACCCATGTACACCGACAGCGGCTTCCCGACCGTGTCGCTCAGCCGGAAGGTCATCTGCACCGGCAGCACCCACACCACGGCCAATCCGGCCAAGGCCCGCGCCAGCCCGGTCCACTGGTCGGCGAGCACATCCATGTCCGGCTCGTCCGGCGGTATCGAGGCCACCACAAACGGCATGTCGCGTGCCGGATCCTCAAGCCTGTTCAGGAAGCCGCGCATGGCCTCCTCGGTGTCGATCACGATCGGGTCGCGGACGAACCGCCTCCCGTTCTGAAGGAGCGGAATCCGCCCCGCGATCTCGGCGACCAACCCGGACGGGTACTCCTCGACGGCCGCGCCGGGGGCCGCGGATCGGTCATGCACCTCGACGCCGATCCTGGCCGGGTGGCCGCGAAGGCTCGCGACCGTGATCGAGGTTGCCACGTGCCCGCCCGGATCCGACATCCGTTCGACCTGCAACGCCCACACGTCCTTCTCCGGGCTCCGAATCCTCACCGCCCGGCAGGAGGCATCCCCTTCCCGGTGCGAGAACGGCCGGCCGAGGCGTGCCCGGCGCGGCAGGCGATCCTCGAAGCCCTTCCCCAACCACTCCAGCACGATCGAACGGCATTCGCGGGCGGCGGTCGGCTCCGCCTGCGCCGCCACATCGAACTGGACCCAAGTCCGCTCGGCCCCCGCAACCTGCTTGGACGAGCGTAGCGCGGACGCCGAGCGCTGCTTCCGCTGCACTCGCGCGAGTTCTTCGAACGACGTGTACCGTTGTGTCGGCATCATCCCATCGGATTCGCATGACTGTTCACGGGCCACCATTAAGGTAATCCAGAAGCGGTCGAACTCTGCTGCCATGCCGCGAGAACGAACACCACTGACGGGTGCCGCCCGGTGCCTTCCTGCAAGGACCGATGGATCGGAGCGACCCGAAAGGGGAAGGGCGCGGGTGTGCGCAAGCCAACCGCGCCCCGAACCCGTGGCAGGCCCCCGGACTGCCGGGTCGCTCCGACCACGGCCCGGTGGCTCCCAATGCCACCGCCGAACGGACAGCGCATCCTCAAGACCGTTGCCGGGCTTTCGGATAGGGGGGAAGGCCGGTGCGCACTACCGGAGTCCCGAAGTGCGCATCGGCACCCCGCGTCGATTGCTCGTTCAGGTACGGCCGTTAGCGGGCGCCCGGTCGCCTATCCCACCTCCCGGTCACCGCCATGTTCGAGTTCGAGCAGCCAGCGGCGCGCTTCTCGGGCGTGCCTACCGGTCGGGTTGGGATGTTCGTTGGTGTACTTCCGCAACCAGAGCAGCAGCTCGGGACCGTCCAAGGTCGCAACCGCGGGACCGAACAACCGCTCCCGTTGGCCCGCCTTCCCCGGCTCCCCGCCAGCTTCGGGCGTTGTCATGTCTCGCTACCGTCGTCGGCCAGGGGGGGCAACAGCAGGCCGAGGATGGTGTCCGCCACGGAACGGGGGCTCGTAAGCGGTAGTCCCATGTCATCGGCGGCCTTCAGGGCCTCAAGCAGATCCCGCACGCGCCAGAAGACCAGCGTCGGCTCGCCGCCGACCATCGAAACCGTGATCCCCCGCGTCAACGCGCTCGGCTTCTCACTTCGCTCTTGCGGCTCCATCAGGGTAGCCTAATCGGGCCTTGTCATCGGGCCGCGAAGGGCTGTTCCGTCCCGGACACGCGGGAGCCCCGGTCCACCCGGCTGCGGAAGTGACTCGACGGCTTGAAGACCGGAGTAACACGCGGTGGAACCTCGACCCGCTCGCCCGTTCTCGGATTGCGCGCCGTGCGGGCCTTTCGGTGCCGCAACTTGAAGGTGCCGAAGCCACGGATCTCGATGTTGTCGCCACGCGCCAGCGTGTCCTGCACGGCGTCCAGGAACGCATCGACTACGAGCCCGCAATCCCGCTTGGTGACCCGTGGTCCGACCGCATCGGCGACCTGCTCAACGAGGTCGGCTTTGGTCATCTTCTTCTCCTCGCAGGGAAGTGTGGTCTAGTCCAGTAGCTCCACTATGATAGCCTGAGGAGGCGGCTCCGCGTCAGTTTAGCGTCCCCGCCCGGACCGGGCCGAGTCCTTTCGATGAGACTACACGGGATGGGACACCCCTGATCGGCGACGCCCGGAAAAGCGACGCCCGGAAAAGTTGGCGGTTCGGGCCGTCCGGGTTAACGTTCACAGAACCCTTGGTGCCGGAACGCGGTGGACGCGCATGGACACTATTGGACAAGGTGTCTTTGTGCCGCTTCCGAATAGTGTACCGGAGGTAATACCGTCATTCGATGTGACTCTATAAGATCATGAATGACAACATGTTACGATTTTGCGTGTCTGTTCCAGATCGAAGGGAATCACCGGCAGCGCGTCGAGCCACCTCCGCGCGAACTCCTCCGCCCTGACCCGGCGCGCACCTGCCAGGCGGTGAACGCCATGAAGCAGTTCGGATGCGGTGATGGCCGCGATCGCCACCCCCTCGCCCAGTTCCTCGGGAGTGGTGAAGACCTCGTCCGCGGCAAGCTGACCGCGCTCCACGGCGATCAGGATGCTCGCGTCGATCAGCGTTCCCAAGTACTCTCCGGCACCTCGACGCGATTGAGAAGCGCAATCCCCTCCTCCACCGCGCGAAGGTACTCGGCCCCGGCCAAACGAGTCGCGCCGTCACGAACCATCTCGACAAAATCGCTGCCCGTGAAGCCCCGCTCCTCGACGGGTCCGATCCGGGCGACGGGTGTGCCACTCCGCTCCACGACGTACACCGTCCGGTCCTCGCGGACGCGGGCAACGATGGAACCGAAGTTCCTCGCGGCTTCCGTCGCGCTTACGACGCGCGAGCCGTCGGGTGCAGCCGATCCTTTCATCATGGCTTCATATTACGCATGTTGCGCATTTTGCGCAATCTCCGCAATCTCACCCAGCCGAACCATACGGAAGCCCCGCGTCTCGCCCCGGCCAGTGCCGCCGGATGTACCAGATCAGCACCGGAAGCGTCGCGAGCACGGCCAGACCCCCCCAGAGCCCCGACTCCCGGATCTCGGCGGCAACGTCGAGGGACCCATCGGTTTCGTAGACGAAGCCGGCGAGGGTGGCCACCAGGTTGTTCGCGCCGTGAAAGATCATGGGAACGATCAGCGTCCGCGTCTGCAGGTACAGGAGGGCGGTCACGATGCCGACGGCGGTGATCCCCACCGGATTCGCGTGCAGGAAGCCGAAGACGACGGATGTCGCAATCACCGCCCTTGCCATCCCCCACTTGTGACCCCAGCGGTTGAGCAGCACCCCGCGAAACGCCGTCTCCTCCAGGACCGGCGCGACCACCACGACAATGACCGGCATCAACAACAGGTAGAGCATCGACGGGTCGCTCGGCGTCTCCAGCGTCTCGAGCAGGAATTCGAGCGTGCCGGGGGAGATCGCGGCCAGACCGGACGCGAAGACGTAGAACGAACCGAGCGAAAACGCCATCGTGGCGGCCAGCAGGACCAGCAGAAGCAGCATCCGCCGGATCCAGTCGTAGTCCGCCGGCACGCGCCCCACGAGCCGCCGGATGTCCACGCCCGACCTGCGGCAGATCCAGAAGAGCCATCCCGCGAGCGCGCCGTATCCCGCAACCATCGCGGCGACTTCGCCTTGCGACTCGTCCCCCAGACTGAGCGGCGTGAGGAGCGCGAGGATATGAAGGGCGGCGTAAAGGGCAATTGTGACGAAGATCATCCATGGAATGACCGACCGCGTTCGCACCGCCGCGAAGGGATTGTGCGAGCGCTCGCTCCAGGCTCCGTCCACGCCCGTGGCGGCGTCGCCCGCGCGCCCGGCGGACGGCCCGCCTTCCGGCCCCCGGATCGCGCCCGGCTGGCCCTCCGGCTCAGGCATCGTGCCCGTCCCGCTCTCCGGCCGAGGCATCGCGCTCGCGCCGCGCTCCGGTCCCGCCGGTTTGTCCGCTCACCCCTCCGTCAACTGACCGGGCCGGGCCGCTTCGCCGCCCCGTAATGGATGCCGTTGAAGAGCAGCGGGAAGGTGCCGTGGGGCTGCGACCGGAAGGTGATCTTGGGCCCGAAGAGGAAGAGTTTCCCGG
>CAZTOF010000805.1:0-5565 GCA_964615515.1 uncultured Gemmatimonadaceae bacterium | reverse complement strand
GTTGAAGCTGAACGGCGCATCCATTATCTTCACCCCCGACGTGATGGCTGGTAAGTGTTCGTGATTCATCTAACACATTGAATCTAAAACACTTACCGCCTCACGTCGCCCCGCTTCCAGACCGCTCGTGAATAAGGCGGGTGGAGAGCACTGAATCGACCTTTTCCCACTCGGGGAGCTCGTTGGTTGGTGGCGGCGACCTCCAGCGAGACCAGGCGATTCGGGTGACGGCCCAGCCCAAAGTGGATCCAGGGAAGCTCCGTCCCCGTGAACTCGATCTTCTCCTGGTCCGTCAGACAACGGAGTTCGATCAGGTAGCCCCGGTTGGCCGTGAAGAGCAGCCGCACACCGTCCGGCACGTCGTAGGGGGAGATGAAGTAGCCGGGATCCAGCTCAAGCCCCTGCACTTCGTGGGCCTCGTCGTACTTGGTGGGATCGATGTCCGTCCAGGTGCCTCTCACAGCTCCGCCACCATGTGCCTCAGCGATCTTTTCCATAGGTCTTGAAACTCCCTTGCGATGTCCACTCCATTGATATGGGGATCCTTGCTGTCCAGGACAAGGATGTCCCACGCCGTGCCATCCGGTCGCTCGACCATGAACCCCATGATGGAACGGGCCAGCAGCCTCTTCTTCTTCAGCCGCCTTCGTACCGACTGCGTCTGCCAGCCCACGAGGCAGCCACCGGTGTTGTACGTCCTCCCCTACTTGGGAGCGGCCTTACACGCCCGACGTCCGCCAGTCAGTCCGGAAATCCAGTCGTCGAGTGAATTGGAACACGTCGTGGCACGTGATCCCGAACCGCTCGGCGACATCCGGAATCTTCCGGTTCGCCCGTCTCTTCTTGGGACTCGAAACCTCAGTCGTGACGATACGGCGGCGGGTCGGATCCATCAACGCGTACGCAATCAGGAACGGGTCACGCCCCAGCTTCTCAAGCTCGTGCTCATGGAGGTCCGCGGCATACCCCTCTTCCACGACCCGCCTCACGAGAGCCGGATCGGGTTGCTCATCAAGAACCAGCTCGTCCTTCACGCTGTCTTCCCTGAGCCAATCGAGCAGGTCATCCATGCCCTTGCGGCGCCTCCCGCGTTTCACTTCGTCGAGGATCTCGACAGGGATCTTCACTTGTCCCGCTTCTGCGTGATGCGAAAGCCAGCTCCAGAATTCGGGAACGCGCTGCACCGGGTAGTAGTCTCGGTTCGCGGTGATCAGGACGTTGGCGTCGAGCAGGTAGAGGGGTTCCGGCCCCGAACCCAACGCTGCGCTCACGTGGTATCCAGGATCGCGTGGGCATTCCGCGGATTGACGCCCATGACCCGGCCCGCCTTGGTAGCTGTCAGAGATCCCGAAGCAACCAGCCGACCCGCCAGCTCGACCAGGCCCAGACCAAGACTGTGGCGGACGAGGACCCCGTAGGCAGGGCCCCCGTCGCTCCCTCGCCGCTTCTGACGCTGGCGTCTCTGGCTATCGAGCCAACGGTTCTGGAACAGACGGCTGAGACCCTGCCAGGTCTCGCGGTCAATCACGGCCTGACGGTGAAGCCGATAGGCCACCATCGACGAACTGACGTTCAGGGGTGCGGCGAACGCGGCGATCGAAGTGGCCCAAGCGTCCACGCTGTTCCTCGCGGGACGGCGGAAAGCAGCCAACTCCTCGTCCGGGAGCAGGAATTCGGACGCCACCCTGTTGCAGAAAACCTCAACGGGATCCATGGGGTCTCCACCACTGATTCCCGGCTCGCCGACCCACAGGTGAGCCAACTCGTGGAGCAGGGTGAAACACCGCGCGGCCGCCGAGTCCTTCGGGTTGACGACCACGAACGGAGCGAAGTCGTCCGACAAGGCAAAACCCCGAAACACCTCTACCCCCAGATCGGTGTGGTGGCTGCCCAGGTTGCCCAACACGAGCACGAAGACCCCTGCCTGTTCCGCATGGGACCGGAGTAGGCGGAACGCTTCGTCCGGGCTCCTGGCAGCCCGGAATTCCTCAAGCGGCAGCCCGAGCGTGTCGCGAATCGAGGCGACCACTTGCGATACCAGGGCATCGGTGGTCGCCGACCCGACGAAGGAGAGCGGGGCAAGGTCATCATCTTCATCCATCATCGCCTCCCGCAGGAGTCCCTGACGGGCCTGGACGTTCCGGACCAGAGCATTCAGCACCGCTTCGTCCTCTCGGGAGCGGCCCGTCATCGGTGCCCGGAAGTCCTTGCCCCAGTCGCCTCGGCGAGGGGGCTGCGCGAGATAAAACGTCACGAGCGGCCTGCGATACTTCCGGGCCATCCTGGACAGCATGGCTCGCGTCGGCAGGACTTCCCCGTTCTCCAACGCCGCCAGCCGGTCGATGGCCGCCACGCCCCGGGCTTCCTTGATCCCCAGCTTCTTGACGGCGTCCTCCGGGCTTAGCCCGGCCGTCTCGCGGGCCCAGCGGAGGATGTCGGGGCTTATCTGGGGCACTGCTTTAGTCCTTTCGGTGATCGCCTCTTGAATGGGGTCAGGCGGTCGGTAGTCGATTCCTAGTTTCGGGCGGATTCCGGGACGCGTCCATGGCGGAATCGGTCAAGCGGTCGCAATGTACACTCTACTTTACATTGTGACAACGCCAGTTGTCATTTCCGAAATCTTCATCTCCCACCCAACCCAAGATGTTCGATCTCGATACCTCCCCACCGCTCCCTGAGGTATTCCGCAACCAGGCGCCGGTGGCAGTGATGGGGCCTGTGCTCGCTGCAGAGCAGGCAGGCACCATCGAGGAGCGCCGGATCGAGCGTGTCCTCGATTCTCCTGCGAGCCATCAATGCCAGGAAGCGCTCTTCATATTCCTCCCAGCTCCCCTGGCCCTTCTTGTTGGCGTCCAGAATCTCCCTGGTCGGCGCGAGGCTTGGGACGTGCACGTAGTCCACGTCACAGATCTCGCGGAGGAAATAGGCGAGGTCGTGCCGCTTGGCGAAGCCGGCCAGTTGCGACACGTTGTTTAGGCGCACATCCACTACCCGCTCCACCCCGGCATCGCGCAGCGACCCGAAGAACTCCTGCGCGCGCTTCTTCGTAAAGCCGATCGTGAATATCGTCATGGCTTTACCTCTTCGCCTTCGCGAGTCAAGTGTATGCGGCCGACCGGAGACGATCGATGATGGCGAGAATCTCATCCATCCGGTCGCCCACGATGAGGTCGACCGGCATCACACCACCCAGACCGGGATGCGGACTGAATAGCCAGAGTCGCGCGTCGCCCGGAGGATCACCTGGGCGAGCTGGCCAGCCAGCCATTCCAGGCGGAGAAGCCGGGTGAGACTGGTCGGCTTTGGCGTGGACCTGCCAGTCCGCCAACGCGAAACCGTCTCCGGGGCTGTCTCGAGTAGCTGAGCGATCTCGCGCTCCGAGATGCCGCCGGATTCTCTGATGCTGTCGAGCCTTCGAGCTACAGATGTCGCCACGGAATCCTCCCATGTGAGTGCCATCGTTCGTTCTTCAGAACATTACTCGGGAACGCGTTGCCTGGGCGGTCCCGCGCCACCGACGGGGGCGCCGTGTACGTCGATCCGGGTTTGAAGGCCGCCATGTAATCTCGACATTACTGAATGTATAGTGTAGTTGACATTCCGTTACGCGAAGTCGTTCTTTCAGCAGGAGACAGCACCATGGCCACGAAGAATCCCCCGCACCCCGGCCGCAGCATCAGGAAAAACTGCCTGGTCCCACTCGGTCTCAACGTAACCGACGCGGCAGGCGTGCTGGGCGTAGCCCGCTACACCCTCTCACGCGTTCTGACTGGACACGCGGCGATTTCCCCGGAGATGGCCATTCGCCTTGAGAAAGCGGGCTGGTCCAACGCGGAGTTCTGGCTGCGACGGCAGGCCACCTACGATCTGTCCCGGGCGCGGAAGCGGGAACACCGGATCAAGGTCTCCCGGCGCAAGGACAGGAAATGCTGAACTCGCTGATCTGGCTGGCGGTCCGAATCGCGGCCGCCATCACCCTCGTCGTCTCAACCTTCGGCTACGCGATCACCGGCAACCACTCCGATGTCCTGATGGGAGCGGGCTGCGGGATCGCAATCGGTGTGGGCGTCGGCCTCCGGGGTGGCTCGCGGAGCGGGCTGTGGACCGGGATCCTGATCGGCTCGATCATCGGGATGGCCGTGGCACTGGTTGCCGGCGGGTTTTCCGGCAACCGGTGGGGATTCATCACCCCGCCGGTGCTCGCTCTTGCCGTCGGCCTGATCGACGGGCTCGACCGGTCATCTCACTTGGGATACCGGGAAATGAGCCGGGAGACGTTGATCGTGGCCGTTCTCCTGACTCTCGGGTTCTTCCCCGCTCACATGGCGGAGGGCATCGTCCTCGGGGTGCGAACCTCGGGCGACTTCCTCATTGTGTCGATACTGCTGGTGTTCCCGCTCCTGTTGATGCCCTGCGCGGCGCTGATGGCCGGCCTCCTCACCCACCGCCGCGAAGGATGGCGCGACGCCCGTCCTCCCCGTCTGCTGATCCTGGGCGCGGCCGTACCGGTTGCCTTGTTCGCTTTCCTGATGGCGACAGGGACGTTGGAGGAAGCCCGTGGGCTGTCGGGCCTCGAACTGATCCTGCGAATCGCATATGCACTGTCTCTCCCCATGGTGGCCATTCCGGCGGCCGCGTTTCTTCTTGGGCGCGCCGCCACCACCTGGATCCGGCCGCGGCTTCAGGTGTACGGCCGGCTTGCCGAGTACCTCCGTGCCATGTGGGTCCCGATCGGCGGCTTTGCGGTCGGGTACCTTACCATCATCGTCCTCTTCGGCGGGTTCTACGGCACGCTGGAGCGCTTCAGCCCCGGAGCGTTCGCCGGAGTGGAGGCCGGAACCGGAATCACCGATTGGCTGTCCTTCTCATTCTTTGCGGCACTCGGCCAGGATTTCCTGACCATGGCCCCGAGTTCGGTAGGTGCCAGGCTGCTCGTCGGCCTCCACCTGATCTTCTCGGCGGGATGGGCGGTCGTGCTTTTCGCGGCGGTGATGTCGTCAATCGGGCCGAAGCTGGACCGGATCGCGCGGCGCCACGCGGAGGAACCGGGCGACTGACGGGGCGGCCGGAGGTTGGCGGATGCCGTCGAAGCGCCGGCGGATCACGGCCTTGCCGAGTGCGCGTTGACCCTGGTCCAGTTCGACAGCAACGACCCCTACGAAGTCATCCACGATGCAGTCCCCGTCGCGAGGGTCCCCGACCTGACTCCGTCGCAGTACCGCCCCCGCGGCATGACGCCGCTGCTGGACGCGCTCGGCAGCCTCATCGAGAAGGCCGATGTGCGCCTGGCCACGCTCGACCACGACGAGGACCAGATCGTCGCCGTGTTCACCGACGGCCTGGAGAACGCGTCCCGGAAGTGGACCCGGGCGGAGCTGTTCGACATGATCGCCGCCCGCAAGAAGGACGGCTGGACGTTCGTTTTCATGGGGGCCAACCAGGACAGCTATGCGGAGGCGGGGCGGCTGGGGCTGGATGACGGGGCGGTGCAGGACTTTCGGGCGGACAAGGTCGGGGTGCGCGAGGCGATCGGGAGCTTCAACCGGGCGGTGGGCGAATATGGGG
>CAZTOF010000804.1:0-3804 GCA_964615515.1 uncultured Gemmatimonadaceae bacterium | reverse complement strand
CTTCCGTGGTGATGGCGATGGACTGGGCGGTGTTCCAGGAGGCGGTGGAGGAGCGGCCGCCTCTGCTCGAGGAGATGCTGTCAGCCGCCACCGAGGCTTCGGCGGAGTCCGCCGCTTCGCCGAAGGATGTGCTCACGCAGGTGCGCGAAGCCCACGCCGGGGAGCGGGAGAACGTGCTGGTGTCGTTCCTGCAGGGCGAGGTACAGGCCGTGCTGCGCCTGCCGTCGGCCCCGGCGCCCACGGTGGGTTTCTTCGACCTGGGGATGGATTCGCTGATGGCCGTGGAGCTGCGCAACCGGCTCAACCGGGCGCTTGCCGGAAGCTACACGGCGCCCAACACCCTCGTGTTCGACTACCCCGACATCGCCTCGCTCGCCGCCCACCTCGCCGGGGAGCTGGGCGAAGACGGCGCCGAACCCGCCCCGCCGCCCCAACCCGAGGCGGCACGCGAACCAGCCGTGCCGACCGGGCGGGCCGAGGACGACGGCATCGCGATCGTGGGCATGGCCTGCCGGTTCCCCGGTGCGCCGGATCTCGACGCCTTCTGGCGCCTGCTCGAGGCGGGCGCGGACCTGGTGACCGACGGACGGCAGGATATCGGTCCCTGGCACGGCGTCGCCGGCGATCCGAACGGCCCCGACCATGTTTCGCGGCGGGCCGCCTTCCTCGAGGAAATCGACAGGTTCGACGCGGCGTTCTTCCGGATTCCGCCCATCGAAGCACGCACGATGGATCCGCGGCAGCGCCTGCTGCTGGAGACGACCTGGCACGCCCTCGAGGACGCGGGCGTGGATCCCGAACAGCTCAAGGGCAGCCCCACCGGGGTCTATGCGGGAGTCGGCAACGGAGACTACCGCGATCTTGCGGTGGCCGGGGGCGAGGCGCACGGGTATCTCGGCACGACCATGAGCGTGACCGCCGGGCGGGTTTCGTTCGCTCTGGGACTCACCGGTCCCGCCGTTCCGCTGGACATGGCGTGCGCATCGTCGCTGGCGGCCGTCCACCAGGCCGTTTCCGCGCTGCGCCAGGGCGAGGTGGAGATGGCCCTGGTGAGCGGCGTGAACGCGATCCTGTCGCCGGAGATCACGACGTTCATGCACGACGTCGGGATGCTCTCCACGAGGGGGCGCTGCAGCACCTTCGACGCGGCCGCCGACGGGTTCGTGCGGGGGGAGGGGTGTGGTGTGGTGGTCCTGAAGCGGCTGAGCGATGCCATGGAGGACGGCGACCGGATCTGGGCCGTGATCCGCGGCTCGGCCGTCAACCAGAACGGAGCCAGCGCGGGATTGACGGTCCCGAACGGGCCGGCGCAGGAGCGCGTGATCGAGGATGCCCTGGCCGCGACGGGGATTTCGCCCGCCGAGGTGGACTACCTGGAGGCGCACGGGGCGGGCTCGGATCTCGGAGACCCGATCGAGGTGCAGGCGGCCGCCGCCGTGTACGGTCGTGGCCGGGATCCGGACCGTCCCCTGCTGATCGGCTCCGTGAAGACGAACATCGGCCACCTCGAGTGCGCGGCCGGAGTCGCCAGCCTCATCAAGGCCGTCCTGGCCATGAACAGGGGCAGCATCCCCCGGCAGCTGCACTTCCGCGATCCGAACCCGCACCTCGATTGGGACCGGCTCCCGGTACGGGTGACCTCGGAGCCCGAGGAATGGCCGTCCCATCCCGGCCGGCCGCCGCGCGCGGGCGTCAGCTCCTTCGGCATTTCGGGTACGAACGCGCACGCGGTGGTCGAAGGGTTTGCCGTTCCCGGCGATTCCGGTTCGGGGCCCGCCGCTTCGCATTCGCCCGCGGGCGCCGCGCGGAACGTGGCGCCCGCGCTGTCCGGGCGCGCGGCCGACCTGCCTTCGCCCGGAGGCGAATTCGGAGCCCGCGAGACCCGGGTCCTGCCGTTGTCGGCCAAGTCCCCCGAGGCGCTGCGGCAGCTCGCGGAACGCTACCTCACATGGCTTGATCGGATCGAGGGGGATCTCTCCGGGAATGCCGCGGCCACCGCCTCCGTGCTGGCGGACATGGCCTGGACCGCCGGAGTCGGACGGAGTCACTTCGCGCACCGGGCGGGCGTCGTGTTCGACGGAGTGGAAACGCTCCGCGACCAGTTGGGCGCCGTCGCGAGGATGGACGCGGCCCGGCAGCCACACCCCGCGGAACGAGGCACCGCACCGAAGGTCGCCTTCGTCCATGCGGGAGAAGGGAGCGATCGGGAAGCCGTGGCGAGGGACCTCCAGGATCGCGAACCGGTCGTGCGCGCGGTCCTCGAGCGCTGCGACGCGGCGCTCCGCGCGGAACGGGATGGAGCTTCCCTGCTTGACGTGACCTCCAACGGTCCCACCGCCAACCGCAAGCTGCGCGACCCGGAGTGGGCCTACCCGGCCGGCTACGCCCTCGGCTGCGCCCTCACGGCCCTCTGGGCGAGCGCGGGCATCCGCCCGGGGGTGGTGGCCGGAGACGGGGCCGGGGAATTGGCCGCGGCATGGGCGGCCGGCGTGTTCTCGCTGGAAGATGGAATGCGGGTCGCCGCGGCGCAGGGAACGGTGATGGCACGGCCGAGGGCACGCATGGCGGCCGCGGTGCCGGCGGGGGAGTCAGGGGAACCCGGTAAGGATCCGCGCGAGGACCTGGAAAGGACGCTGGCCCGGATCGAATTCTCGCCGCCGACCCTTTCGTTCGTCGGCCGGACGGGCGGTCAGGCCCTGCACGCCGACCAAACGCCGGACGCGGCCTACTGGCTTGGAAGGGTCGCCGCATCAACGCCCATCGGGCAGTGGGCCGCGGCACTCGCGAAACTGGATGTGGATCTCGTCGTCGAGATCGGGGCGCCAGGGGTGCCGATGCCGGTGGGGTTGGCCGACTGGGCGGCGGCAGAGCAGGCCCGCGGCCACACCTTCGTTCACTCGGTGGCGAGGGCGTACGAAGCGGGACTCCGGGTCGAGTTTGCCGGTCTGTTCGCGGGCGAGTCCCGGCGCCGGATTTCGCTGCCGGGCTATCCCTTCCAGCGAAAGCGGCACTGGATCGAGGCAGCCAACTGAGCGCCGACCCCACCGCCGCCGGCCCCCGTGTCCGCTACCAGCCCGACGAGCGACCGCCGCCCAGGTTAGCCCTCGGAGTCGGGCTGCAGCTCGCGGTGCTCAACATCGCGGCCATCATGCTGATCCCCATGGTGGTGATGCGGGCCGGCGGCACCACGGATGCCCATCTCTCCTGGGCCGTACTCGCCTCGGTGACCATCTGCGGCATCACCACCATGTTGCAGGCCACCCGATCCGGCCGCCTCGGGGCGGGGCACGTCATGGTCATGGGCACTTCCGGCGCCTTCATCCCGGCCTCCATCATGGCGCTCGACCAGGGAGGGCCGGCGCTGCTCGCCACCCTGGTCACGGTCTCGGCGCTGGTCCCGCTCCTGCTCTCGTGGCGTCTGTCGCTCTTCCAGCGCATCCTCACCCCCGCCGTTTCGGGCACGGTGATCATGCTCATCCCGATCACGGTCATGCCCTTCGTCTCGGGGCTCCTCTCCGGCGCTCCCGACGGCAGCACCCCCCGCGGCGCCCCGCTCAGCTTCGGGATCACGGTGCTGGTCATCGGCGCCCTGGCGCTCAAGGCCACGGGGACGCTCCGCCTCTGGGCGCCCGTGATCGGCGTGGTCGCGGGTTCCGCCATTGCGGGCTACCACGGCCTCTACGACCTGGGGCGCGTGGCCGCCGCTTCCTGGGTCGACCTGCCGCGCCCGCAACCTCCGGGGCTCGACCTCACCTTCAGTCCGGACTTCTGGACCCTGCTCCCGTCGTTCCTGCTGGTGGCCGT
>CAZTOF010000803.1:0-6181 GCA_964615515.1 uncultured Gemmatimonadaceae bacterium | reverse complement strand
TTCCAGCCCACCCTATGATTCAGCTTCGGATGCTCCCCACCCACCACGACAGGTGAAGAGCCGCTCGGTGAACAGGTGCCGGAAGCGCTCGCTGTCCGCGATGAACTCCACGGACAGGTCGATCCGACGCGCTTTGACGAGCTTGTCGAATCCGGCGCTCTTCCGCCCGCGTGTCAGCAGCTTCTTCGCCACCTCGAGTCCACCTTCCTCCCGAACGGAGCGAAGGAAGTAGTTCGGCCAATAGCCGGTAGCTTCGCCAGTGCGGCGGTGGAGACTCTCCATCTCCTCGTGGAATTCGGTTTCACTGGACAAGCCAATCACCTTCCTTGTTGGAATCTGGCTGTGTCTGAACTGGCGGGTGGGAGTCGGACGCACACGGAGCGGTGTGGACGGCGCAAGCCCTCGTCAGCAGGAACGGGCATAAAGGGCTGGCTCGACCAGTGACCGGGCGCCGCACACCTCCGCGGCCCGCCAGATCTCCCCCGGAGTCGCCTTTCCGTCGTTCAGCGCGTCGTGAAGCGCTTCGAGGGCGGGTTCAAGTCCGACCTTGCTCCGGAACCGGAAGCAGTCAACGACCGTGCGCGCCGGAGTCGTAATCCGTGCCGGGACACCCTCGAAATGCGTGTCCTCCACGCCGCAATTGAGCGCGGCCGAGGTGAAGCGCGTGATCCGTACCGGCAGCCTTCCCAGTGTTGGCACCCTCGCTTTGTGGGGGATCGCGATCCAGATATGGCGCGGCTTCTGGCTGCCGATGTCATGCACCTCCAGTGCGGTGAGCAGGCAGACCACCGCCTGCGAAACCCGTGCGCAGACTGCGGCGAGCGTATGGTGCCTCGTGACGTCGGCATGCGTCCGCCGGTAGAGGCCCCAGCCCTCGCGCTCGACCAGTCCGAGCCCCTCCAGGCGGCGAAGCTGTCGGTAGCTGATGCCGGCCGCTTCCGCGTCGCACGGGCGGAAGTAGGTGCCGAGATCGACGTCCGCAAGCCGATCCGCAATCGTGGTTTCCTCGACCATCGCGCGTCTGAATCAGAAAATGTATACATTTGTGAGTGAATGCCGACAATTTTCACACACCTCGGTTTCTGGTCAAGCCCCGCCCGGCTCCGAAACGTACGATGTCCCCGCCACCTCCCGAAGCATCGCCACCATCTCGCGCTCAACCCTGCGGATGTCGGTCGAGTCGCCCCACCCCCTACTCCGCCGACCACCGCCGCGAACGCTCCTTCGGCTTCGGCTCGCCGGAATCCGGCGGCATCACCAGCTCCAGCTCCGTGTACCGTGCGATCACCGCGAAGTCCCGGTTCCGCGCAAGTAGCGGACGGCGATCCCCCAGCGCGGTTGCGGCCACCATGCAGTCGACCGTCGATCGGATCGTGAATCCGGCCCGGCGGCAGACGCGGCAGATGCGCGCGGCGGCACGATAATCCCTTAGCGAGTCCGGAATCACAATCTCGAAGCGGCTGAGGAGCTGTAGGAGATTGGCGGCCCGGAGCTCGTTGGGACAGCCGGAGAGTAACTCCGTCACCACGAGTGCCGGAGTGGCGATCGGCTCGCCTTTCTGAACACCGGAGCGGAGGGTGAGATGGGTCGGGCTACCCGTCGCCCGCAGATACTCAACCCAGGCGGACGTGTCGACGATCACCGGCTACTCGATCGGTTCGAGCGGGTCGATCAGTTCAATCGGGTCGTTGTCGCGCATCTCGTCGAGATCTCCGTCCCAGCCGACCCCCTGCATCGCCAGCGCCTCCTCCTTGGTCATCGGGACGATCGCCTGCCTGCAGACCGCCTCCTCCGCGGCCGCCTTCCAGCTGTGGAGCCCGTAGCGCCGGCGCACGGCTTCGACGTCATTCTCCGTCACCCTCGCCTCGATCGTGACGTAGCGTAGCGTACCTGGCTTGAACACCGAATAGTCGGGGCGCACCTCGTGTACGGAGGCGGGACCGCCGCGCCGCTCGCGCCCCGC
Source organism: uncultured Gemmatimonadaceae bacterium (assembly GCA_964615515.1). GTDB lineage: Bacteria > Gemmatimonadota > Gemmatimonadetes > Longimicrobiales > Gaopeijiaceae > Bin94. The sequence continues at coordinate 4,218 of CAZTOF010000803.1, read as the reverse complement.
CGCGTCACGCAGGACGCGCCGTACCCACGCGGACACGGTGACGTTGTTGCGCCCGGCCGCGTCGCGGATCTCCTCGAGGTCGGCGTCGGACATCACCACCTGTAGTCGCTTACTCATGATTTGAGTATATCGTACTCATATGAAGATCGCCAGTCCGGCCCGCCACTGCGGACGCCTCACCTCACGTCCCTCCCGCCACCTCCCGGAGCATCGCCACCATCTCGCGCTCGATCCTGCGGATGTCGGCCTGGATCTCCCCGAGCGGCCGGGGCGGCTTGAAGCGGTAGAAGTATCGGTTGAAGTTGATCTCGTAGCCGACCAGTCCCACACGGCCGTCCCGAGCATCGCGCCTGCTGGTGTTGATCCAGGCGTCGGGCGCATGGGGCTTGACCTCGCGGTCGAAGAACTCCTGCGCGCTCGCCGGGATCCCCACCTCGTCGGCCGGGTCGACTCCGTCGGGAAGCGGCACGCGCTCGGTGTCGCGGAGTTTCGGGTCCGGCTCTGGAAGGCCGCGTCTGTCACGGCAGATAGCGGCCGTCGCATCGCGTTCCGACAGCGCCGTCAGGATGGCCTTCCTGATCGGTGCGCGAAGCTTGATTTCCGCCTTCTTCAGAACCGCATTGAGCGCGGCGACGAAGGTCCCGCGATCATTGTGGAGCGTATCCGGAATGAGCCTGAGCGCCGGCCTCGCCGGTGAAGAGCGGGGAGCCGTTCATGATGATCGCGATGCGAGTTCCGCCCTCCGCCGGCGCCTTCGCACGGGCCAGCATGTGGAGGAGGAAGAGTGTCTGCGCGTCGCTGATCCTCGGGAGTCCCGGTCCGAAGCGCCCCGCCGCACCGCGTTCGTGCTCGGCCTTCACCGCGGCCTTGTCGCGCTTCCAGTCCTTTCCATAGGGCGGATTGGCGATCAGGTAGTCGAAGTGGCGGTCGGCGTGGCGATCGTTGGAGAGCGTGCTGCCGAAGGCGATCTTCCTCGCGTCGCGCCCGGTCGGGTCCTTCATGAAGAAGTCCGACTTCGAGAGCGCCCATGTCTCGGGGTTCACCTCCTGCCCGAACAGGTGGATCTCCGCCTCCGGATTGATCGCGGGCCGGAGCAGGGTTCCGTTGTCGGTCCGGCCCTGCAGAATGTGCTCCTTGGCGATCATCAGCATCCCGCCCGATCCACAGCAAGGATCGTAGACGCTACGGACCACCCCGGTCCCCGAAATCCGCGCTTCATCACCCGCGAGCATCAGGTCCACCATCAGATGGACCACGTCCCTGGGTGTAAAGTGCTCGCCTGGGTTCTCGTCGAGAGCCTCGTTGAACCGGCGTATCAGCTCCTCGAAGATCGTCCCCATCGTCGGGTTGTCCACCACGTCGGGATGGAGATCGACCCGTCGGAAGCGCTGCAGCACCAGAAAGAGCAGGCGGGCCTCTTCGAGCTTGCTGATCGTGTTGTCGAAATCGAACCGCTCGACCACCTCCCGCATGTTCTCGCTGAAGCCCGCGATGTGGTTGCGGAGGTTGGCGGCCGCCTCCGGCGCGTCGGCCAAGAGCCGGTCGAAGTCGTAGCGGGAGGTGTTGTAGAAGGCGAGGCCGGAGGCTCGCTCCAGTTGGCGGCGCCGGTCTTCCATGCCGCGGTCGCGCAGCTCGGCGTTCCGCGCCAGGACCTTCTCGTTGGTGGGAGCGAGGACACAGTCGAGGCGGCGGAGGACGGTGAGCGGGAGGATCACGTCCTGGTACTTCCCGCGCTTGAAGCTGTCGCGGATCAGGTTCGCGACGTTCCGGATGAAGCTGACGATTTCGGTGTGGGTCATGGGAAGAAGGTGGAGTTGGGACTCATTTCACTTCACATGGCGGAGCGTCACAGCGACACAGCGTAATCGGTGATACCACAGAGTTCAATTCAAGGATCCAGACCAGACTCGGACGACGAGCCGCTGGAGGGCACGATACGACGTGGCAGCTCGGCATTCAGGTGCCACCGTCCAGCACACTCCTCATCTTCCTTGCGAACCGCCTTGCATCATCAAAGTACCCTCCGATTTGTCCCATGCTGATCTGCGAGGATCGTCCATGCGCGATCTCGTGACGGCGGCCTACTATGCTGTTTATACTGGCTTCGATCTTGTCGTCCGCGAAGCTCTTCAACTCATTGGCGGCATTGCGGTCCAGTCCTTCGATCAACTCCAGAATCCGTCCCAATCTAGGATTCTGGAATCGCCTCAGGCTCCTGCCAACGAAATTCACAATACTCGGTTCTGCGCGTTTGCTCGTATACGCAAGCACAACTTCTCGACACGTTGCCTCTAGGTACCCGGATGCCCAAACCGTAACCAATTGAGCAAGTCTCGCCACAGTCTCGTCTGATAACTCCGAAGTTTGTGGGGTTGCCCCGCTTTCGCGGACGTTTAGTTGTTGGGGTTGATGGTGTATGATGTGGTTTCTTTTCTCGCCTCTCAAGGGTTAGAGAGGGGTTACGAGCGAAGCTGACGATGCGAGCGAGTGGGAGAAGCCCGGGGAGCTGCGGCCGCCCCCGAAGCTGCAGGTTCGCGTCAGGCCACATGGTTGAGTCTTTCGAAGTCCGCCGGCGACAGGTAGCCGAGGGCCGAGTGGAGGCGGCGGGTGTTGTAGAAGCCCTCGATGAAGCTGAAGATCTCCCGCCGGGCTTCGAGCCTGGTCCGGAACCGCTGCCGGTCGATGAGTTCGCATTCGAGCGTGGCGAAGAAGCTTTCGCACATAGCGTTGTCGTAGGCGTCGCCCACCGAGCCCATCGACTTCGCGATGCCCGCCTCGCGGCAGAGCTTCCCGAACCCCAGCGACGTGTACTGCGAGCCCCGGTCGGAGTGATGGACCACCCCGCCCTCCGGCTGCCGGCGGCGGATCGCCATGTCCAGCGCGCCCTTGACCAGAGCGGCCCGCATGTGCGTCGCCATCGCCCAGCCGACGATCCGCCGGCTCCACGCGTCGAGCACCACGGCGAGGTACAGCCAGCCCGCCCCGGTCGGGACCTGCGTGATGTCGGCGACCCAGAGCCGGTCGGGTCCTCGGGCCGAGAAGTCCCGCTTCACGAGGTCCCGTGCGGGCGCGGCGTCGGGATCCCTCTCCGTCGTGCCCGTCTTGAAGCGCCTCCGCGTCACGCCCTTGATGCCCAACTCCCTCATCAGCCGCGCCACCCGCTTGCGGCTCACCCGCACGCCCTCGGCCGCGAGCGCCGCGTGGATCCGCGGGCGACCGTAGGTCTCGCGGCTCTCGGTCCAGATCTCCATGATCCGGAACTTCACCTCCTCGTCGCGTCGCGACCGCGCCGAGGGCCGCCGCCGCAGCCAGCCGTAGTACCCGCTGGTGGAGAGCCCCAGCACCCGGCACATGGCTGCAAGCGGAAACGCGGCCCGGTTCGCCTTCATGAACGCATACCCCCGCTGGGGATCGATTCGCTCTCCCTCGCGAACCAGGCCGCGGCTTTTTTTAGGATGTCCCGCTCCATCCTCAGGCGCTTGACGTCCCGCTTCAGGCGCCGCATCTCGTTGCGCGCCTCGGTCGTCAGCCCGTCGCTGCGGCGGCCCTCGTCCAGGTCCGCCTGCTTCACCCAGTTCCGGATCGTCTGCTCCGTGGGCTCGAACTCCCGGGCCAGCGACCCCGGACTACGACCCGCCCTCGCCAGCTCGACGATCCGCTCCTTGAACTCGGGCGGATACCGCCCTCGCCTTCTTCCAGCCATGGCTCACCTCCTTTGGTTCACCCAAATGGAAAGGTGTCTGCCATAGCGGGGCAACTCCAAGACGGAGTCGTCTCCGTCTTGGACCGCTCGCGAGTGATGATCCTGACGTTTGACTGGACCGGAGCGCTTGTGAGCGAAACCCGACCCATAGGTTGGACCGTCCTGAGCCCTCGAACCGTTCATGTCGGAGGTCCTCTGGGGGTACACCATGGGGCTATCGGAACACCCGAGCGAACCGGATACCCGCTTCATTTGGTGAACCTCGAAACAGGTGAGATCAAGGAGTCGTTCGGATCTCTAACCGGTGAGCAGGATTTGTTTGCCGGCTTCCACCATGTGATCGCCGCCGGTCCCGGACACTCCGTATGGATGGCGCAACAGTTAGCGTACAGAATCGAACTGTGGGGGCCAGACAACCGGCTGTTTCGCTCGCTGCGTCGAGAGGCAAAGTGGTTCCCTGAGATAGCGGCGACCGAACGAACTCAGGGATGGGAGGAAAGGCCGGACCCGGCACT
>CAZTOF010000802.1:0-2917 GCA_964615515.1 uncultured Gemmatimonadaceae bacterium | reverse complement strand
AGAGTATTACCGTTTACGGCGCAGATCAACCAAGGGACGGTTCCGCCATCCCACGATCTGCCGCTCAAAGCGGAAATTGCCTTTTGCGTTCGGGGCGTCGTGTCCCCGATTCTGTCGTCCATCTACCTGCACGAGGTGCTGGACGTGTGGTTCGAGTGCGAGGTGAAGCCGCGGCTTTGGGGACGGGCCTTCGAGGTGCGCTACGCCGATGACGCGGTGCTGGTGTTCGAGCACGAGGACGACGCGCAGCGGGTGCTCGGGGTGCTGGCGAAGCGGCTTGGGAAGTACGGGCTTCGGCTGCACCCGGAGAAGACACGGATGGTGGAGTTTTGCAGACCGTCGAAGTCGCAGCGAGGCGGCTCGCAAGCTGAGCGCAGCTTCGCGATGTTGGGGTTCACGCACTACTGGGGACGCTCCAGGAAGGGGCGATGGGTGGTCAAGCGCAAGACGGCGAAGGACCGATTCAGCCGGGCGCTGCGAGCGATGGGGCGGTGGTGTCGGAACAATCGGCACCGCAGCGTCCCCGAGCAGCACGCGGTGTTGAGCCGCAAGTTGAGAGGCCATGACGCCTACTACGGCATCACCGGCAACGCGCGGGCGCTGACACGGCTGCGTTTTGCGGTGGCGAGGCAGTGGTGCAAGTGGCTGGACCGGCGCGGTGGCCGGGTCCCGATGACGTGGAAGCGCTTCAAGGAAGTGTTGAAGGTCTACCCGCTCCCCCCGGTGCGCATCGTTCACAGTGTGTACCGTTGAGCAGCGAAACCAGAGCCCGAGGAGCCGGATGCGGGAAATCTGCACGTCCGGATCTGGTGTGCCAGGCGAAACTGGCGGAAGGCAGGGGGTGAGAGTCCCCTGGAACGAAGGAGTAACCAACCACGTTTCTCCGCGAGCCGTGCGTCGGACACCGTGAGGGGTCCGGCGAAGCGTCGGTAGCGGTTCATGTGGGCGGGCTAATGAGCATCGAAAGGGCGATGATGCGGAGCGCCGAGGCTTTCAGATCGGCCGAAGGCAACACGGGCGGCATCGCTATGGTGAGAGGCCGCCGGGCTCCGCGGTGTCAGAGAATCCACGCACGCATGAAAGTCTTTCGTCGGGACCTGGGAGATCTTCATCCTGCCCTGGAGTACGTGACGGGGCCGCATAGGGAAGGAGAAAGCCGAATCCTATGGTGCACGGGATGAAGAAGTCGGATGGGGCCGTACTACCTGTGAAAGCAGCGAACAAGGGAGCGAGAGCGACCGCGGAGTTGCCGGAGGGAAGGGCCTCAACCAAGGGGAATCCGGGAAGCCAAAGCACGCGCCGGACGCAGTGCCGGGAAAGTGTGAAACAGGCGGCGGACCGGATACGGCAAGCGGTAGAGAGAAACCCGAAGGAGCGTCTCACTGCGCTATTCCACCACCTGACGCCGGAAGCGCTGGAAGCTGCCTACTGGGCACTGAGCCGGGAGGCGGCGCCGGGCGTGGACGGAATGAGGTGGGCGAAGTACGGGGAGGGGTTGGAAGAGCGGCTGCTCGACCTGCACCGCCGCGTGCAAACGGGAGCGTACCGAGCGCCGCCGGTTCGGCGGGTGAACATTCCCAAGCCGGACGGTGGAACACGACCGCTCGGGGTCGCGGCACTGGAGGACAAGATAGTCCAAAAGGCGGTTGTGGATGTGGTCCTGACGCCGATTTACGAGGCGGAGTTTCTCGGATTCAGCTATGGATTCCGGCCGGGGCGGGGGGCGCACGATGCGCTCGATGCACTGGCATACGGGATAGAGAAGCGAAAGGTGAGTTGGATAGTCGATGCGGACGTCCGCGCGTACTTCGACACGATCTCGCGGGACTGGCTGGTACGGTTCGTGGAGCACCGCATCGGAGACAGGCGGTTGATTCGGCTGCTGAGGAAGTGGCTGAACGCAGGTGTCATGGAAGACGGGACATGGGCGGATACGGGACAGGGCACGCCGCAAGGCTCGGTGGCTTCACCGGTGCTCGCCAACATCTACATGCACTATGTTCTGGATTTGTGGCTTCACAGGAAGTGGCGCAGGACGGTTCCCGAGGGTGAGGCACTCATCGTGCGTTATGCGGATGATTTTGTCCTCGGGTTCCAATACAAGCGGGATGCGGAGCGATTCGTCAGTGACCTGCGAGAGCGGCTGGCCTCATTCGGGCTCGAGCTGCACCCCGACAAGACCCGGCTGGTAGAGTTCGGCCGGTTCGCGGCGGCCAATCGTAGGCAACGCAGGCAGGGGCGACCGGAGACATTCGACTTCCTCGGCTTCACGCACTACTGCACGACGACCCGGCGAGGAGAATTCCAGCTCGGGCGCAAGCCGATGTCGAAGCGGGTCAATCGCACCCTGAAACGCATCGATGGAGTCCTGCGGTGGCGATGGCATGACGACATCTGGGTCGTTGGCCGGTGGCTGGGGCGAGTCGTGAATGGTTGGCTCAACTACTACGCCGTACCGGGCAGTGGACGGTTCCTTCGCGGCTTCGTTCGACGTTTGCTGCGGATGTGGCACCGGGCACTGCGCCGACGCTCGCAGCGAGACCGCTTTGCATGGAAGAAGATAGAACGGATGAGGGAGCTGTTGTGGCCACCTGTCACCATTCGCCATCCATGGCCGGACCGGCGGTTTGCCGTCAAACACCCGAGGTAGGAGCCCCGTGTCCTAGCGGGCATGCGGGGATCTGCGCGGGGGGTGCGGGGAAATCCGCATTCCTACCGCAACTGGGAGCCGCGGGCGGGCAACCGCCCGCGGCCACCCGGCCTGTCCGGGGACGAGCGGCTTGCCGGCATTCTCCCCTCTCCCGCCGGGAGAGGGGCCGGGGGTGAGGGGCCGAGGTCGAGGAATCGCCCTGCCGGTGGGCCGGTACCGCCCTTCTCCGCCCCCCCGCCCCCCCCCCCCCTCGCGGAGGGGGTCTTC
>CAZTOF010000801.1:0-2183 GCA_964615515.1 uncultured Gemmatimonadaceae bacterium | reverse complement strand
GTATGTAGTGGAGCGTGCGGGAACGAGCGATGCCCGGGTCGTTCGCATTCGGGATCCGGCGGGCAAGGCGAAGACGTTTACATTTGACCACGGCTGGCGCTTCGTAGCGGAGTGATGGTGGTTAGTGAACTCCTTGACTGGCTGGGGCGGGCCTAGCTACTTGCCCCGGAAAAAGTCAGTTTTCTGAGGGGGTTGTCTTGGGTTTGGAGTGCAGGAGGAGAGAAGTGTCGCGGGTGAGGCGGTAGATTTCGGCGAGGACGGCGTCGAGTTTTTTGCGGTTGTCGGTCCACTCCAGATAGAGAGGGACCTGTTCCGGCTTGAGCCGGCGGGTGAGGGTCTTGCCGTTGACGGCGGTGGACCACTGCCAGTAGGGGCCGTGGAGCTGAGGTGGGTCGGCGCGGCATCGGCAGTTGGGATTGCCGCAGGGCATGTAGCGCTGGACCACGCTTCCCTTGAGGACAGGTCCGATGGCGGCCAGTTGTCGGGCGAGTTCGCGGTGGCGTTGGTGGAGTCGTTTCAGCGCGGCCGACATCGGATCGAGGATAGCTTGGGAGGAGGCTAGCAGTTATCATGCTGTCGGTCCATGCACTCCACGCCACGTCGCCCCTTGGGAGGCTGCCATGCTGCGACTGACCCCTTCGCATCCCGTTGCCACGCTCTGGGACAGCTTGCTCCCGCCCGAGGCCATCGCCTTGCCCGAGGACTGGGCTCGACTCGACGCATTGCTGGCCGACCCAGCGATGCTCGAGCCGTTCCATCGGCATTGGGACGTTGCGGCCCGCGATCGGGGCCGGCCGACGCTGCCGATGGCGGTCTACGTGCGGCTGCTGGTCGTCAAGCACCGGACTGGCTGGGGCTACGAGACCTTGGTTCGCGAGGTCTCGGACTCGTTGCATCTGCGCCGCTTCTGTCTGTTGGCGTTGCACCACCGTGCGCCGCACGAGGCGACGGTGCGCAAGCTCACCCGGCGGCTGGGTCCGGAGGTCGTGGACGCACTGATCCGCAACCTGATCGTTCAAGCGCGCCGCGAGCGGCGGCTGCGGCCCCGAGCCATGCGGGTGGACTCGACCGTGGTCGAGGCCGACATCCGCTTCCCGACCGATGCCGGGCTGTGCGGGGACGCGGTGCGACGGCTGGCGGCCGCCGCGCGTCAAGTCCGCCGGGCCATCCCGACCGCCGTCGGACGGGTACGCGACCGCAGCCGCGCCGTGGGCAAGCGCCTGTGGCTGCTGAGCCGCGCGTTGAAGCGTCGGACGGGCGAGGCCAAACAGGCGGTTCGGCGTTTCACCGAAGAGACCGCCCGCCAGGTGCGCTCAAGTCTGGGCGAGGCGCGCCGCCTCGTTGCAGAGGCCGGACGTCGCCGTGCGACCCGCCCCGGCGTCTCTCGCCGCGGGCGAACGCGAGCCGTCGTACGCCTCGAAGAGACGATCCAGCGGGCCGAGCAGGTCGTCGAACAGATCCGCAAGCGCTTCGCCGGCGAGAAGATCTCCGAACGCCTGGTCTCGCTCGCCGACCCCGACGCGCGACCCATCCGCCGCGGCAAGCTCTCCAAACCGAACGAGTTCGGCTACGTGGTGCAGCTTGCCGAACTGACCGCCCACACCCGCCGCGGCGCCCGGGGATTGATCCTGCCGCCCAAGCTCCGGGCAGGCTCGGCGCACGAAAACACCCTCCTACCCGAAACGGCCAACGAACTCTCCTCCCTCGGCATCCGACCGCGCGAGGCGGCCTTCGATGCCGGCTTCACCCCGAAGGCCACCGCCGACGCCCTCCCCGACGGCTGCATGCCCTTCATCTCCGCCCACTCACGACCCCACTCTCCGCACACCCGAAGACGACTCCGCCGCTACCGCGTCGGTTGCGAGGGCCGTATCGCCCACCTCAAACGCAGCTACGGCGCCGGCCGCTCCCGACTCCGAGGAATCGACGGCGCCAGGATCTGGCAGGGCTGGGCCGTGCTGACCTATAACCTCGACACCGTCGCCAGCCTGCGCTGACCATCGACCCGGAACACAACCAGACCGACCGGCTCCATCTCCCGTCCCCGACAGCGCGCCACGAAAACGGCGTTTTTCCGGGGCTAGTAGCTACTTGCCCCGGAAAAAGTCAGTTTTCTGAGGGGGTTGTCTTGGGTTTGGAGTGCAGGAGGAGAGAAGTGTCGCGGGTGAGGCGGTAGATTTCGG
>CAZTOF010000800.1:0-1813 GCA_964615515.1 uncultured Gemmatimonadaceae bacterium | reverse complement strand
AGCCGAGCCGAGCCGAGCCGAGCCGAGCCGAGCCGAGCCGGGGTCCGGAGTTCGGCTGGAGGTGGGGTTGGCCGGGTGTGGTTTTGGTCCTCGTGTCCTTGTCCTCCTGCGGCGAGTCTCCGACGCAGTCCCCGGAGCGGCCTGAACCGCCTGAACCGCCCCCGTCCCGTCCGACGACGCTTTCCGTAGCTCCGGGGCGGGCCACTCTTGTCGCATTGGGCGATACCGTTCGTCTGATCGGCGAAGTGCGGGACCAGAACGGTCAGGTCATGACTGGTGCGACCATCGCGTGGTCGAGCAGCGACGCCTCCGTGGCCGGTGTGGACGGATCGGGCCTGGTCACTGCCGTCGGCAACGGCGAGGCGACGATCACGGCGCGCTCGGGGTCCGTGTCCGCGACCGCGCCCGTCACCGTGGAACAGGTAGTCGCGTCCCTCACCATCTCTCCGGCTCTCGCTTCGCTCAGCATCGGCGACACGGCGACGTTCACGGCGGAGGCGGCGGACGCCAACGGGCATGAAGTCGGTGACGCGACGGTGATTTGGGCGAGCAGCGATCCCGTAGTCGCGACGGTGGACGCCGACGGCCGCGTGACGGCGGTGGGAGAGGGCGAGGCCGGGATCACGGCATCCGCGGACTCGGTGACCTCGACCGCGCTTGTCACGGTAACGGGGACGGCCCGCATCATCGTCACGCGCCTGGACACGGCCATCGTGGTGCCGGTCTCCGCCACGGGCCAGAGCTGGACGTACGGAGTGACGGAATCCCGCTGGCTGTCCGAGATGCCGGTAGCCGGCGTGAGCCGCAGTGAGGATCCCCCGGGGGTCGTGGTCCGGGTAACGGGTCCGGGTTGGGTGCGGATCGACCCGTCCGTTGCGGGCAGGCGCGTGGCGGGGGTGCGGGTCGAGGTGGCGCCGGAACGTCCATTCGTGGTTTCCCTGACGCAGGAGGAGTGGCCGGCCAACGACATCATTACGGCGAGAGGCTACGCGGTGGACCGCATACCGCTGCCGGCGTTCCGGGTTGGCGGCGAGTCGGCGCTGGAGGCCTTCGGCGACAGCGCCGAAATGCGCTTCACGCCATCGCCGCTGAACCAGGGCGAGTGCTCGGGCAACCCGGTGGGCGAAGGGCCGGTCGAGATTCGGGATGTGGAGGCCCCGGGCCCGGCCATGGTCGGGAGACTGGCCGGGCCGGTCGCCGCGCTCGATCCGGGCGAGTCCTTCCGGCTCGCCGGGCCGGATTCGTGCCTGCGCCTCTGGGCCCGGCCGGGCGCAGCGTATGTGCTGGCCGGCGTCGAGCGCAGCGCCATCGACGCGTCGCGGCACAACCCCAGCCCCGTGCAATACGGCGGCGGTGCTCCGTACGTGATCGAGGTGACCGACCGCACGGTGCAGCCGTCCGCCGCGCGTGTTCGACTCGCGCGCCAAGTGCGCCGAGTGGCGGCACAGGAGGCCCCGGAGCGGCATCCCGCGCCGCCGAGGCTCCATCCGAGCGCCTACTCCACGCAGACCCTGGAGGGCTTGGACACGAAGACGGACAAGTGGAGGGTGGGCGACGAGTTCGAGTGGTACACGAACGACGAGCGCGAAGGAGTCTTCCGGGTGGTCGAACTCTATCCTCCCAACGTGGTGTTCGCCGTGTTCAAGGAGGATCTGGATTCGATCTGGACCGATGCGCGGGCCGCCGAATTCGACGAGATCATGAACTGGCTGGGGTCGGAGCAGGTTCAGAACCTCTACAGGACCGTGTTCGGGCCGCGCCTGCCGATCACCAACACGAAGAACGAACAGATGGTGGTCATGTACAACGCGGG
>CAZTOF010000799.1:0-5076 GCA_964615515.1 uncultured Gemmatimonadaceae bacterium | reverse complement strand
GGCGGCCGGACCACGGCCACGGTTCCGCTCCCCGAGGAGTGCGCGACCTGTTCCGGATCGGGCGCGCGTCCCGGGAGCGGCGTCGGGAACTGCGGAGAATGCGGCGGGAGCGGGGTCGTCTCGTTCGGCCAAGGGGGATTCGCCGTCAACCGGCCGTGTCCGGCCTGCATGGGGCGGGGCACGATTCCGGAGGTGTCCTGCTTCTCCTGCCGGGGGCGTGGCACGGTACGCCAGCAGAGGAAGCTCGGCGTCTCGGTTCCTGCGGGCACTGAGAGTGGTTCGAGGCAGAGGATCGCTGGCAGGGGAGAGCGCGGAATCGCCGGCGGCGAACCCGGGGATCTCATCCTGGTCTTCCGGGTCAAGCCGCACCACTTCTTCCGGCGAGAGGGTCGCCAGGTAGCTCATTTCGGTCTTGCCGAAGACCTGGGTGCGCCCCTCCGGAAAACGGGCGGTGTATCCCGCCAGCGACAGGCCCGGACTCGACACATCCGGATTGGCGATTCGTCCGTCGAGGGGAACACCGGGGGTGAGAAGCTCCAGCCCCAGCGTCGCCTCCCTGGCGCGGAAGAGCCGCCCGACGGTTACGGCTGCGCTCACGGGCCGCCGCGCCCGGCGACGCACGCGATGGTTCGCGGCACGTCAGCCGGGGAAGTCCGACGACGCCTGGCGGAAGTCCTTCCGCCGTGAGCGGTCCCGTCTGAGGCGACGTCTCACGTGGGCGTCGAGATCGTCCAGGGCCACCCGGAAGTCGGGACCCTCACCACTGGCGACCACCGGCTGGCGCCGCCGCCGGGAGACGATGGCCTCCACCGAGTGCGACCGGCCCTCAAGCCGGAATACCACGCTGACGTCCATCACGGCGGGATCGAAGCGAGGCCATCGCTGGGAGAGAACCTCGGCGCGCTTGCGCAGCAGTGTGTCGACTTCGCATCCGTGGGCGGTGATCCGTGTCGCCATCGTGTCGTGTCTCCGTGTTGGGATTCGGGTGGGTACATCCGACTACGACTTCGAGCTTTGAGCGTCTTCATGGGGTTGCCACAAGTTTATCAGCCCGTGGCGGCAGGGAAACCCCGGGCGATTCCGCCGCCGGATTGGCGGGTCGGGCGGTGCGGGGCCGGCCGTCCCGTGGCGAGGCCACGCAACAGATCCTCGAACGCATCGGTGACGCCCTCCCAGGTATACCGCTGAGCCATGTCACGCGCCGCCCGTCCCATGCGGTCGCGATGCGCGGGCTCCAGGGCCTCTTCGAGTGCCGCGGCGATCGCTTCCACGTCGCCGTGCGGCACGAGGAGGCCCGTCTCCCCGTGACGGACCGTCTCCCGCAGCCCCGGCGAGTCGGAGGCAACCGTCGGGGTTCCGCACGCCGAGGCCTCGATGCTGGTGATTCCCCAGCCCTCCTTCGGAGAGGTGAGCGCATGGACCCACGACCTGGACAGCAACTCGTGCTTCCCCTCGTCGGGCACGAAGCCCGCGAAGTGTACACTGTCGGCGATTCCGAGCCGGCGCGCCGTATCTTCCAGGTATGCCCGAGCGTTGCCCTTCCCCGCCACGATCGTCCGGACCTTCGTGCCCCTCCCGCGCAACCGCGCGATGGCTTGCAGCACGAGGTCGATCCGCTTGTAGCGCTTGAGCCGGCCGAGGTAGACGACGGTGGGGTCGGGGAAGCGGTCGGCGGCCGGGCCCAGTCCCTCCAGCTCGACCCCGTTCCGGATGACGGCGATGCGCGCGGGGTCGAGGCCGCGCCGGGTCAGGTCCTCGCGGGTGCTGTCCGAGACCGCGACGCAGGGCAGACCCCGGTACACGGCCGGAATGATGCGCTCGAAGAGCCAGGTGGCGGTGCCCAGCAACGGGTTCGCGTCGCGAATGGCGGTGGCGCCGAAGAGGTGGTGCACCAGAAGCAGATGAACCGGGGCGGACGCCCAACGCGGCGCCAGAATGGGGACCTTGTTGAGGTCCTCGACCGACACATCGAAGGACTCGTCCCGCAGATGGCGCTCGTAGTAGAGGGGCGCCGCCAGGTTGAAGGTGTACCGGCCACCCGTACGATGCACCTGTATCCCGTCGAGCTCCGCCCTGGGAGCCGCCCCCGACCAGCCCGAGCACAGCAGCGTCACCCGGTGGCCCCGGTCGACGAGTCGGCCGAAGACCTGGTGCAGGTGCTCCTCGGCGCCGCCCGCGTTCGGGTTTTCCCGATCCTGCCAGTTGGCCACGAGAATCCCGAGGGGTGGGTTGGAGGCCACGTTCACGCCGGGTCAGGCTCCGCCGGAGCGGGAGGCGTGGTAGACCGCGTCCAGCACGCCGTTGACGAAACGCGGCGAGTCCGCGCCTCCGTAGCGCTCCGCCAGGCGCACCGCCTCCTGGATGGCCACCTTGCCCGGCAGATCGGTGAGGCACAGGATCTCGGTCGCTCCCAGGCGCAGGATGCCGCGGTCCATGACCGACAACCGCTCCAGGCGCCAGTTGTCCATGCAGGCGGCGATCATCCCCTCGACCCGGTCCCGGTTCCCGTCGAAGGCGTCCACCAGGCGTCGCAGGTAGCGAACCCTGGCCGGAGCCACCGTCCGTTCCTCCATGGTGACCGAGAGCGCCCGGTCGAGCGTGACGGATTCCCCCAGGGCCTCCCAGCGGTAGTGTACCTGGAGGAACCACGCCCGCGACCGGCTGCGGTCCCGTCGTCGGCGCGCCGCGAACGCATGGCTCAAGACCGGTCCGTACCCTTCGGGTGCGAGGCGTAGAGCTCCACCATCGCCAGCGCCGCGTCGGCGAATTCCCCTCCCCTGTCGGCTCCGTGCACGTCGGCGCGCAGCATGGCCTGCTCCCCGGTATCCGTAGTCAGCACGCCGAAGACGACGGGGACGCCGGCGGTCAGCGCCACCTGCCCCAGCCCGTCGCTGGCATGGCCGGCCACGTAGTCGAAGTGGGCCGTCTCCCCCCGGATCACACACCCGATCGCGACGATGGCGTCGTACCTCCCCGAATCCGCGATTCTTCGGGCCGCCTGTGGCATGTCCCATGCTCCGGGAACATATAGAACGGCAATGTGGCCAGACGCGATGCCACGTTCCACGAGCCGCTGGCGCGCGCCCGTAAGGATCTGCTCGGTGACCAGGCTGTTGAAGCGGGATACCAGAAGTGCAATGCGCAGTTCGTCAAGTCCTCTCGCCACCGTCATCGCCCCACCTCCCCATTCCCCCGCGGTCCTACCAGGTCGGCCGCCCCCGGTACGTTGCTCCTTCCCATCCACACTCCCTCCAACCGCTCCCGCCCCACCACCTGCAGGGCATACCCGTCGAGCCCCACGATATGCTTCCGGCTGTTCGTGAGCAGCCTGATCGAGGTCAACCCCAGGTCGAGGAGAATCTGAGCACCGATGCCGTAGTCACGCAACACCTGCCGCGGTGCCGGAGGATCCCCGTCCGGGACCGGTCCTTTCCCGGAACGGCGCAGGCGCTGGACCAGCCGGTCGCCGGCGCGATCCCGGTGTATGTAGACGACCACCCCCTCCCCTTCCGCCCGGATCCGCTTCATCGCCCCGGCGAGCAGACTGCCGTGCGGCTCCTCCAGCGACGCGAAGGTGTCCGCCAGCGGGTTCTCGGCGTGCATCCGGACCAGGACGTCCCGCTTCCCGGCAACGTCTCCGTTGACCAGTGCGATGTGGACCCGGTCGTCGATGTCGCTCCGGTAGCCGATGAAGACGAACTCGCCCCACGCCGTGCAGAGCGGCGTCTCCACCACCCGCCGCACCAGCCGTTCCCGTGCCAGCCGGTACGCCACCAGCTGCTCCACCGAAATGAACCGCAGGCCGTGCTCCCGGGCCATGAGGTCGAGCTCCGCCCTGCGCGCCATCGTGCCGTCCTCGTTCAGGATCTCACAGACGACGCCCGCGGGCGCGAGTCCGGCAAGGCGCGCGAGATCGACCGCGGCTTCGGTCTGTCCCACGCGGCGCAACACCCCGCCCCGCCGGGCCCGGAGGGGAAAGATATGGCCGGGACGTCTGAGGTCGTCCGGGACCGACGCGGGGTCGGCCAGCACCTGAACGGTCCTGGCCCGGTCCTGCGCGGAGATCCCGGTCGTGACGCCGAAGCGGCGGTGGGCGTCGACCGAAACGGTGAACGCGGTGCCATGGGGGTCGGTATTTCGGTCCGTCATCAGGGGGAGTTCCAGCGCGTCGGCCCGCTCCGGCGTCATGGAGACGCAGATGAGCCCCCGCCCGAACTTGGTCATGAAGTTGACCAGCTCGGGGGTGATCTTCTCGGCGGCGCAGACGAGGTCGCCCTCGTTTTCGCGATCCTCGTCGTCGGCGACGATCACCAGCCTGCCCGCCGCGATGTCGCGGATGGCGCCGGCCACGGAGTCAAAGGGCATGGGTGAGTGGACTCCGGGCGAAGGGCCGCGAGCCTTCGAGAATCCGCCTGACGTGCTTGCCGATCAGGTCCGCCTCCGCGTTCACGGGGTCGCCGGCTTCCAGGGTGGCGAAGTTGGTGTTTTCCCACGTGTAGGGGATGATCGCCACCTCACAGCGCCGCTCGCCGCAAAGGTCGTTCACGGTCAGGCTGACACCGTGCAGGGCGATGGACCCGTGCAGGACGGTTGTGGCGAAGACATCCTCCGGCAGCTCGAATTCGAGGAAGCGCGTCTCGCCGGCAGCGCGCAGGCCCACAAGGGTGGCCAGCCCGTCCACATGTCCCTGCACCAGGTGCCCGTCCAGTCTCTCCCCCAACCTGGCCGCGCGCTCCAGGTTGACCGCCGCACCCCGCTCGTACCGGCCTGCGACGGTGCGTTCCAGGGTGGACGCCCCCGCGTCGACGGTGAACGTCCCGGCTGCGGCGGCGCGCACGGTCAGGCAGGCGCCGTCCACGGCCACGGACTGTCCCGGAACGAGTTCGCGAGCGAAGGGTGCGGCGATCACGAGGGTGCGGCCGCCTTGTCCTTCGGTGACCGCCACGACCTCTCCGAGGGCTTCGATGATCCCGGTGAACAAGAAGAGTCAGCCTCCGCGGTCAAGGACGATCAGGGTGTCGCTTCCGAATCTCACCGGGTCGAGGCGTGCCTGCCACCCCTCGAAGAGCGGCGCGC
>CAZTOF010000798.1:0-10869 GCA_964615515.1 uncultured Gemmatimonadaceae bacterium | reverse complement strand
GTCACCGTGTCGGGGGCGGGCTTCCGCTCACCCCGGCAGAGCGCCCGCCGTCCCCCGCAGAAGGCCACCGATGCGAGCACGCCGAACTTCCGGGAGCGGAAGGTGGACGTGCCGTCGTGCTGGAGCCCCAGGGTGAAGGCGCCCAGTCGGACACCGCCCAGATCGAGTTGCACCCCGGCGTTGGCGTCGAAGCCGTTGAAATCCGCCATCAGGTTCAGCAGGCGGCCGCCCCCGAGACCGAAGTGGGCGGCGGCTCCGCCGAAGATTCCGCCGGAGCCGGCGTCCTGGTGGAAGTCGAGTTCCCGCCCGGCCGAGAAGAGCCCGCCGCCCCAGCCCAGGTGCAGCGTCACGTCGTAGGTGGCGGGTCCGGCGGCGAAGCCCGGGAGCAGTGCCGTCGCCACGAGGTAGGGGCTGAAGTTGCCGCCGAACTCGCCGTTGCCGTCGGTCTCCCGGGTCACGCGCCAGTCGGGGTAGCCGAGCCGGTTGGGCTGAACCTCGCCGACCTCGCCGCCGAATGAGGGCGACGTGAGATGGCGGAATCCGGCGGCCAGTGCGAGGCCGTGGGCCCGCGGCCGAAGCAGGGCCAGACGCGCGAACGTTCCGATCACCTTGCCACCCCGGTCCGCACCCGCGAAGTGTTGCAGGGTCGTGCCCACTTCCAGGCGGCCGAACAGGCCGAGCGCGAGCGAGCCGTCGGAGAACCAGCGCTCGAACCGCCCGTCCGGCGGGACGGTCTCTCCCGGACGATCCGGCACCACGGTCTCAGCCGCCGACACCCGGAAACCCGACCAGGTCGCCGTAAGGGCCATGTGAGGGAGCACCGACGCCACCGGGATGTCGAGGAGGCCCGAGCCGTAGCGGAGCGTGCCGGGCATCGTCCCCACCGTCTGGGCGGTCCCCGGGGGGACCAGAAGCGTGAGGGCGGCGAGGGTGAGGAGCCCGCGGACGAATCCGCTTGAGCGCCGGGCCGGACGCGGCCCATCTCCGGGTGCGCCGCCGCTATACCCCATCGGCCGTCCGGGACGCGTCCGCCCGCTTCAGCTTCCGGGCGATCATCCAGACCCAGAGGAGTATCAGGAGCCAGGCAGCACCGTAGGCGAGGAGGACGTGAACGTAGGGACGCAGCGCACCGCGTCCGGCTTCCTGGGCGAGCAGGTGGGCGGGCGTGGCCAGCGAAAACAGAATGGCGGTCAGGGTCCAGGGTATCATGTGAGTGCTCCGGCAGCTTCCGCGGCACCGTCCGCCGGGCCGCGCCGGTGCAGGCGCTCGACCGTGTAGCGGAGGATGAAGAGTCCGAGGAACAACATGGTGAAGCCGGCCAGGAAGGTCATCAGCGTGGCCAGCATGTCGGGGTGCAGCGTGGGGCCTTCGGGCTTGATCACGACGGGTCCGGGGTGCAGCGACCGGAACATTTCGACGCTCACGTGGATGAGCGGGATGTTGAGCGCGCCGATCACCGCCACGACCGCGGCAAAGCGCCTGCCCCGCCTCGGGTCCGCGACCGAGCCGCGCACGAGAAAGTACCCCAGGTAGGTGAGCCAGAGCAGGAGCGTGAGCGTCAGGCGGGGCTCCCACGTCCAGTAGGTCCCCCATGCGATCCGTCCCCACAGCGGACCCGAAATCAGCATGATGGCGCCGAAGATCAGGCCACCCTCGGCGGCCGCAACCGCCGCCGCGTCGGCGCGCTCGTCCTCGAGCCACAGGTACGCCCCGCTGGCGAGCGCCGCGAGCCCGACCGCGAGAAAGGTGGTCCAGGCGGCCGGGACGTGAACGTAGAAGATCCGCTGGACCACACCCTGTTCCGCCTCGCTGGGCACCCAGAAGGCCATCATCCAGTGGCCGGCGAGAATCGTGGCCACCCCGGCCGACGCGAGCGCGAGCGCGGTGATCCTGCCCCTGTTCGAGTTCATGTCGTCGAGTCTCGTCGGTTCCTATTCGTCGGTCAGGTGGCGAAAGAGGGCGCCGCCGGCCACGACCGCTCCCAGGGCGAAGGCCCACAGCAGGCGGACCGAACCCGAAATCTCGGTCCAGGGGCGCTCCAGGAAAACCCGCGCGGT
The DNA here is from genome assembly GCA_964615515.1 of uncultured Gemmatimonadaceae bacterium. Classification (GTDB taxonomy): domain Bacteria; phylum Gemmatimonadota; class Gemmatimonadetes; order Longimicrobiales; family Gaopeijiaceae; genus Bin94. The sequence continues at coordinate 8,812 of CAZTOF010000798.1, read as the reverse complement.
GGCGGTCGCGCCGAAAAAGATCACCGGGACGAGGAGCGGGAAGGTGAGCACGGGGAGCAGGGTGTCGCCCAGGGTGCTGTGGCGGGACATCCGTCCGAAGAAGGTGCCCGTGGCGGCCAGCCCGATCGTGCCGGGCAGGAAGATGGCCGCGTGCGCGGCGGGGGAACCCGGGTGGCGGATGCCCAGGAAGGCGGTGAGCGAGACGAAGGAGAGCGCGGATACGAGCCAGATGACGGCCAGGTTCGCCAACGTCTTGCCGAGGAAGACGGCGGGGCGGGAGACCGGGGTGAGAAGGAGGTGGCGGAAGGCGCCGTCCTCCTCCTCCGCGTCGAAGATGCGGCCGGCGCCGGCGGTTGCCGCAAAGAGAATCGTCAGCCAGATCAGGGCGGCCGCGACGTCCCGGCCCGGGACCAAGCCCCGGTCCAGGGCGAATCCGAAGAGGAAGCCGGCCAGGACGACGAACGCGATCATCGACGGGAGCCTGCCACCGGTGCGGAACTCGAGCCGCAGGTCCTTGGCTGCGATCAGCAACGCGCGGCGGAGGTCGTTCATGACCGGACCGCGGCGGAGGTGGTCGCCGATGGATCTCCGCCGGCGGCGGTAAAGAATCCCAGGAGGTCTGCCGCATCGGCCGCGCCGGTCTCGCCGTCGTGGACCTTGCGGCCGCCACGCAGCACGACGACGCGGTCCGCGAGACCCAGGCAGCGGCGCAGGTCGTGGGTGACCAGGATGATGACGCTGCCCGCGGTTCGGCGCGCCCGAAGGGTCGTTTCGAGGGCGGCGGCGGCCGCCGGGTCGAGTCCGGTGAACGGTTCGTCCAGGAATAGGATGTCGGGGTCGTGGAGGAGCGACCGGGCCAGGGCCACGCGCTGGGATTGTCCGCGTGAGAGGGCTTCGGCGCGGGTACCGGCCAGGGCGGCCGCGCCGACGGCATCGAGGGCTTGGCCCACGGCGTCGCGGGCGTTGGGGACCGCGTGCAGGGAGGCGAAGAAACCCAGGTTCTCGGCCACGGTGAGCTTGCGGTAGAGCCCCGCGCGGTGCGACACCAACCCCACCCTGCCCCGCCACCGCGGGTCCGCTCCCGACACGGGTGACCCGTCCAGCAACACCCGGCCGCGATCGGGCCGCCGCTCCCCGCTCAGCGCGCGCAGCAGCGTGGTCTTCCCGGCCCCGTTCGGCCCCACGACGGCCAGGATCTCGCCGCCCCCGGCAGCGATGTCGACCCCGTCGAGGGCGCGCGTGGGACCGTAGCTGCAGACGAGCCGTCGTCCTTCCAGCGTCAAGCCACGCCCTCGGAGCGGGTGACCGGCCGATGGTTGTGGGCCCGGTGGAGGAACAGCCGCGATGCCGTGCCCGGCGGCCGTCGCGTCCGCCCCCCACGGCGGTCCGAAGCGCTCATCCGGGGCCCGCACCGCCCGTGGCCAACGCCTCGTCGAGCATCTCCGCCCTCCCGGTGCCCCCACCCCGCCTTTCGCCCTCCGGGATCGACGTCAAGAGCCAACTCATGCGGCGCAGGTCCTCCGCGTACTCTTCGAGCCGCCGTTCATGACCGGCGCGGTTCTTCGTGCAGACCAGGGTGTACGGGCTGCCGCTGCGCGCGGTCACATGATCCAGGTCCAGGCGGTGGAGGTCGATGACCCGATGCAGATGCCTGCGCAGATCCTTGCGCACCTTGAAGCGCTCCTCGCGCGCGACTGGGTCGCCGCAGAACGCACGCAGCCTGGCGCAGAGCCCGCAGTCGCACGAGATGTCGGCCGCCGCCGGGACGATCCAGTCGGCCGGCTCGACGGGAACCGCGGAACTGCGCTCCAACAGGAAGTCGGCCGCCCGTCGCCACAACGCGCGGTAGGCCGTCGTGCCCGCGGGCGCACCGTGGCGGTAGATCAGCTCCAGCGCCGCGGGAAGCATGCGGCCCGGGGTCGCGATGTCCGGGTGATCGCCGATGGCTCCGGCGGCGGCCGCGGCTTCCTCGTCGAGGCCGAAGCGGTGTGCGAGCAACAGGAGGCCGCAGATGTCGGCCGGGCCGATCCACCAGTCACGGACGGCGGGGGCGGCTCTCGGGGAGACCTGCCGGAGCCGAAGCGGCCAGCCGTCGTCGTCGCCGGGTTCGCCCCGACGCCTCTCCGACTCGGTCCGAAGGGCCGCTGCCGACCCGGACAGTGCGGCGGCGGCCGCCACGCGAAACACCTTGTGCCAGGCGGAACCGAGGGCCGGATCCGCGCCGTCTTCGGCACCCCCGCCGGCGGCGCACTCCGTGGCCGAAAGGACAAGCAGCTCGATCACGTCCCCGAACCGGCGCGGGAGGTGCCTGTCCACGAACGGGGGCAGGAACCCCGCCGCCCCCTCGGAGCCGATCACCGGCAGAACGGCTGCCAGCGCCTCGTTCTCGTCGCCGTCGTACATGGCCAGGACCACGCGGTGCAGGAATTCGGCGGCTACGTCCCCCTCTCCCGCATCGTGCAGCAGCCGCAGCATCGCCCCCCGGTCCTGCGGCCGCCGGGCGTCGTCGCCGACGGGCCAGACTTCGGTCACCCTCCGGAGCAGTCCGGAGATCCGCCCGGTTCCGCCGCCACCCCCGCCATCCGCGGCGCCGCACAGCGTCCCGACCCACGACACCGCCTGGTCGATGCTCCCTTCGGCCACGATGTCCACCGTCTTCCCCCTCGGCCATACCACGAGCGCCGCGAGGCGGTAGATGAATTCCAACGTGGGTCCCTCGTTGCCCGTCGATCCCTCCAGCCTTCTGTCGTCCGGCTCGGCGTCGTCGAGTCCTCCCCGTGGCAGGAGCTCGAGCGAGTTCAGGCGAATCTCCCCAAACGGGGGGTGGCTTCCGTCGCGCGCCGCCCAGCCGTCCAAGGCCTCCCACCTGTCGTGGACCTCGTCCATCTCGGTGTCGGACCCGTCCTCCTCCCCGTAGTAGTCCCACTCCCGGTCCCAACCCCAGCGGCTCGGAGGCTCGTATACGGGCGAGCCCCACTCCTCGATGCGAAGCACGGCCGCATGGAGTTCGCACTCCGCCCCGTCCGCCGCGTCGCCGAGCACCTTCGCCACGGCCGCGTCGGTGTTCTTCAACGTACCGAAGGACAGTCCGCCCTCGCTGTACTCGTGGTCGAGCAGCCACACGACCTTGTCCGTGACCCCCTCGTCGCGCCAGCGGGCGAGGCACTCCTCAACCCGCGCCGCCAGATCCGAGTAGTCGGGCGCTCCCGGCGCGACGTCGGCGGAGTCGAGGAACAGGTTGAAGACGAGCGTGACGCGATGGCCCTCCGCAAGCGGCCCGACCTCGTGCGGGCAGTCCGCGTAGAACGCCGCGTAGGACAGCTCGGACGGCTCGGCGGCGTTCAGGTCGAAGACCTCCTGCCTCCCCCCATGGCGGACGACCAGCTCTCCTCCGGCCCCCGGGACGGGCAGCGATAGCGAGAGGGTCGCGACCATGCCCGGCACCTTCTCGGTGTCCCGATGCTCGGCGAAGAAGCCTCCCGTCCGGTACACGAGGAGTTTGTGGAGATCGGCGCCGAGCCTCTCGGCGGGCAGGCCGAGACCGGCGGCCACGAGGTCCATCACCTTCCGGAAGGAGTGCGGCCACGCGCGTCCGGTCAGACGCACCTGTTCGGCGTCGATCTGCCAGCAGTCCCGAACGGTCGGGTCCACGACCGTTTCGGTCCCCTTTCCACAGGGCGCGCGCTCAGCCGCTGCGATCAGCGACCGGATCTGCGCGCGAGGGATGGGAAAGGAGAGCTCCCCGGCCCCATCCACGACGACGCGCGGCAGCGGTGTGAAGAGCCGGCCGCCGACACAGTATTCGCCGGGACGGTCGACGGAACGCAGGAGGTGCTCGAGCCGCTCGTGTTCGTGGCCGTATTCGATTCCTTGGATGCCCATGTCACTCACGCCTTCCGTCAGGCGATCGCGCTTCGTTCCGCTTCACGCCCGAACCCGCCTCCGGAACGGCGGCGGGCGCGTCGACCGGGATGTCCGGTCGGCTCGATCCGCTCCGCCGCCGGGTCACTGGCGTGGCCGTCACGTACAGGCGGCCCCCGATGAACTCGCAGCGGTTGCCGTCGTCAGGCATCCGCAGGACATCCTCCCACCATTTCGGTGCCTGAGTCCGGGGCAGCATGACCGTGGACTACGGGCGAGCGAAGGACATGGGCGCTACCCGGCGGACATGGCGACCCGTCCGGCAGGCGCCCACGACGGCACCGCGGCGCACGCCACTCCGATCGTTCTCCTGTACCCCGCCGACCACCCCTTCTCGATCGCCCCGGCGCTTGCGAGGGACCATGCCGACACCGTGTGGGCCAGATCGCCCGCCAACACCGATTCGCGGACGCCGCCGACTACGGCCTTCCCCCGCAGGTAGGTACTTTGGGCAAGTTCGGAGCAGGATTCGGTCCATTCCCGCGATCCGAACCAGTCGCGGACGATTCGGCCCAGTTCCTCGGCCTTGGGCTCGGCCTTGTCGTAGAGCCTGGTTGCCACGAGATAGCTCACGACGCCCAGGACCAAGGTCACCCACGCTGGTGCCGGCATCAGGCGCGAGGCACCGAGCAACGCCGTCGTTCCGACCATCCCACGACCGCCGCCACTCAGGACCCGCTTGAACCCCGCCCCGTGTCTGGCCTCGTGAAAGCACTTGGCGAGGCCGACGATCGCGACCATGACCATGAGCGGATTCGCCCCGACGACGGCGGACAGGCCCAGGCTCGCGACGATCTCCGCGAATCTGCGGGTCTCGGCGTTGTTCCAGCTCAGAGCCAGCGCGAGGCCGCCCAGAACCGCGCCGGTGAACTCCGTGGCCGTGAAGGTCACCATGTCCTTCGACCATTCTGGCGATACCCCCAACGTCTCGTTCAGCCCGATGCGAACGCGGTCCGCGTCCACCGATCCAATGTCACCGCAACATCGGTCGCCAGGAGGGCGTTTCCGAAGTTCGCGGCCCATGTCGTCACCGGTTCGGACAGACGTCGCACCGGGACCTGCCCGAGCGTTTCGGAGACGAGGCGACCAGCTCGGACGGACATGTCGCCCATCCGCCCTCCGACCGCTTTCGCGGAACCGGCCATTCCGTTGCCCGCGGCACCGGCCGCCCGGCCCGCAGCCGCCGAACCGCGCTTGAGCGTCCCGCCCGCAAAGGCTGCCACACCTCGTAGTCGGACTGCCGTTACACGCTTCGCCGAGCCTGTCTCGGGCGTTCCGTCGTCTTCATGATCGTCAGCTGCCTCCATCTGCCCTCGCACGTCCTCGCGTTCCGGCAGGTCGTCGTTCATGTAGCAGTCTCCCTCCGGGAAAGGGGTTGCCCGGCGCTACCCTCCCGTGTTGCCCACACGTCCAGATGGCGGGAGAAGACCTGGTCGAGGTCGATCCGGCCGACCCTCTCGGCCCCAAGCCGCACGGGGAGCTCGCCCGAGAAGCGCTCGTGCCCCGGCTCGTCCCCGAAGCGCCAGACATCAACCATGTCCTCGACCGGATCCACGATCCAGTATTGCCGGACCCCGCATCGTGCGTACAGGTCGAGCTTGATCCCGCGGTCCCGGTGGGCGGTGGAAGGCGACAGGACCTCGACGACCAGGTCGGGTGCGCCCGTCACCTGCTTCTCGCCGATGATCTCCCGCCTCTCGTCGGATATGAAGATGAGGTCCGGTTGAACCCGATCCCCGATGCCCGGGAATTCGACCAGGAAAGGGGCGTCGAACACCTCGCCGTAGCCCGCATCCTCCAGGACCCGCAGCAAGGCCGTCTGCAGCCGCTTGGAAATCCGCTGGTGCCGGGTCACGGGCGCGGGGGTCATGTACAGCCGCCCCCCGATGAACTCGTAGCGGTTGCCGTCGTCCGGCATCCGCAGGACATCCTCCCACGTCTTCGGTGTCTGGGTGTGCATGGTCGACACATCATACCTCCCCGCTCCCGGGTGCGCGAACCTGCCCTCCGGGACGAATGGTGCAGCGGTGCCATCAACGTTCCGTCAGTGCCGCTATCCCAGACCCTCCGTGCACGCCCGTGTCAGCCCAACCGCCTCCACGCGCTCGTGCAGCCGAAAGCGCGCCTCGCACGGAATGAGGACGAAGGCCCGGTCCAGCCGGAGATCGGTCAGGGCCGTGTGGAGGGACCGGGTCATCGCGGGCGCACTTGGTGCGCTTCGCCTCGACGCCGATCCGCTCTCCTCCGCGCACCGTGAACAGGTCGATCTCGGCGCCGGTATGGGTCGCCCAGCGGTTGGCCGTCGGCGCGCTGACGCCCAGCGACCCGAGATCCCGTGTCAGGAAGGTGGCGACGAACGCCGCTCGCCAGGCGACGCTGCCCGCCGCGTCGGATGCCAGAAAGGAGCGCGGGAAGCCGCTCCGAAGCCAGAGACGGTCGACTACCTCGGGAGCCGTGCGGGTCTCGTCCAGCCGGAACGGATCAAGTGCATGACAGGCGATCCGTCCCGCGAGCGATTCGGACGACTGGTGCAGGGGTCGGCGCTGCCGAGCACGAGGAAGGTGGCGCGGTTGCCCGAGACCCTCTCAAAGAAACCGCGGCACCTGCCGCCGATACTCCCGGTACTCATCCCCGTACTGCTCCTCCAGCCACTGCTCCTCGGCCAGCGGCGTAACCACGAAACACAGAGAGAGGAGCAGGTGCGTGATCCACAGCAATACCGAGTTCGCGAGCACGCTCACGCCCACGAAGAAGACGATGTCGCCCACGTACTGCGGGTTTCGCGTGAACCGGTAGGGACCGGCGGACACGAATCCGCCCTTCAGCCCGGTCGTATTCTTCCAGCCCACAGTGACCACTCCCCACAAGGCCAGCAGGCCGCCGAGCACCACCAGCGGGACCCCCGCGATGAACCGAAGTGGGCTCTGGAAGACCCAGGAGTCCCAGTCCATGAGCAGCAGAAGGACATTGATCGCGCAGACTGCGTAGAAGCCGACCCACGTCAGCATGTACGGCCACGAACCACGACCCGGGGGCGGCCAGAGTCGCCTGCCGGGGACGGCCACGGACCAGACTGCCCCCGTCAACGTAACGACGAGGATGACGACGCCGACGCCGAACAGGATTATGGGCATGTCGGTAACCTCCATGGTTCAGGTCCGGGTTGTAGAGGTGTCCTGCAGTCACGATTCACGGCGGCGATCCAACCGCCCTCAGGCCTACCGGTTCGGACACGGATCGGCACGCCCGAGCAGCCGCCGTCGGCGCTGGCCGTCCCTCGCACTCTCGCCCATCGGAAGGAGTTTTCCCTTAGGCCGGGGGACAAGTTCGGTATCGCGGAAATCGTCGCGGAGACCGCCGTCGGCCGCGAACAGAACGCGAGTTCCGCTCACGCGGGCCAAGGCGATGACATGCTGGTCGTTGGACTTCCCGGACCAGTTCGCCGCGAGGTGGACCGCCTCGGTGTCCACTTGACCGTTGTCGAACCCCACGGCGCGGCTCGGCGGTGCCGTTGGTGCAGTGCACACGCTCCGGTGCCGCCTCGACTTCGCGGAAGAACCGTCGGACAAGATATCCGAGCGGCACGAGGTCGCGCTGGGGACTCTGCCAGCCTACGCCAATCCTGCTTCGCGCAGGGGGTGTCTCCAAGTCGACCTTCCAGCTGCGGTCAGCAACCGCTAGGGAAACCGAGACGGCACCGTCATCCTCCACGCGGAACTCCGCCGAGGCGGGACCGACCGCGACCCTGCGGACACTTGGAAACAGCCCCAGTCGGTCTCTTCGGAAGGTGAAGCGGTACTCGGCCGTGCCTCGTTCCGTTCGTGAGCGCCCCGGACGCGGGCCCGTCGTCGTGCCGTGCGAGAACCCGGCGCGAAAGTTCGAGGCCCGCCCGCCCCTTCCGCTGCGGTAGTGAGCGATTTCGTCGAAGCTGCCGAGGTCGTAAGGCGATTCCTTGAAATCCGGAAGCTGCTCGTGAAAGGCTATGTCCCAGAGGGCGCGAAGGAGGGCCAGGAACGAAGTCTTACCCGTACTGTTCTCGCCGACCAGAATGGTCAGCGGGGCCAGCAGTGCGGTCTGCTCCTCGTTGAAGCAGCGAAAGCTGGCGACAGTGACCTCGTTCATGGAGGGTCTCCTCGATGCAGGGGGACGGTCAGGTAATGGTATGCAGGCAGGCGGCGCGCAGGAAGGGCGAACCGAGGTGCGCCGCCCCGCCCAGCTTGCGCCCGCCCCGGCGAACGCCGGTACGCGTTCCCCAACCCCTCCGTGCACGCCCGTGTCAGCCCTCAGCCCTACCGCTCACCCCGCTCCCCACACGTCCAGGTGGCGGGAGAAGACCTGGTCGAGGTCGATCCGGCCCAAGCGCTCGCGACCAAGCCGGACGGGGAGCCCGCCGGAGAAGCGTTCGTGCCCCTGCTCGTCCGCGAAGCGCCACACATCGACCACGTCCTCGACCGGATCCGCGACACCCTACCTCCCCGCTCTCGGGTGCGCGAATCGTCCCGGGGAGGAGGATGGGAGGGGGCCGATCAGGGTTCCGTCATCAGCGATCCGGTGGTCGCCGCTGTGCCGACCGTGGGCTCACAGGGTTATCGCCAGTGCCTCCAGCTGATCGGCCGCCTGGCCCCAGCCTTCGCGAAAGCCCATGGCCTCGTGTTCCCTGCTGTCCGCCGCACTCCAGTGCACGGCTCGCGCGGTGCAGCGCGTCATCCCTCCACCGGCGTCCTGGAAGCGGACCTCCGTGGTCAGGAACGCCCGCGCGGAAGGTCTCCAGCCGGGACGGAACGCATCGGTGAACCCGTTGTCGGCCATGATCGGGATAGCCGGAACCGTCCGCGCCCGCCTCCAGGGGAAGCGGAGCGCATGTGTGATGTGTAGGTGTGTAGGTGTGTAA
>CAZTOF010000797.1:0-1747 GCA_964615515.1 uncultured Gemmatimonadaceae bacterium | reverse complement strand
GTCATGTAGACGATGCCGACAGCGAGCGCGGTCAGCCCGACCGGTGTGAACGAGAACATCCCGAACGGCTCGAACCCGGCATCCTGCAACGCCCCGTTTACGAGGATGTTCGGCGCCGTGCCGATCAGGGTGGTCATCCCGCCGAGCAGGGAGCCGAAGGCGAGGGGCATGAGGAGCTTGGATGGCGGCGTCCCGGTGCGGCGGGCCATGTCCAGCACCACGGGCAGCATGAGGGCGGTGATCCCGATGTCGTTCATGATGCCCGACAGGAGGCCCACCGTGGCCATCATCACCGCGGTCAGCCGGCCGACCCCATCGCCCGATGCCGCCAGCACCCGCTGGCCGATGAAATGCGCCACCCCGGTCCGCATGAGCGCGCCGCTCAGGACCAGCACGGAAGCGATGGTGATGACCGCCTCGTTGGCGAAGCCCATGATCGCCTGCTCGCCCTCGAGGATGCCCGTCACGACGAGTCCGAGCATCACCATCAACGCGACGAGATCCACCCGGATCTTCTCGGTGACGAACAGGACCACCGCTACTGAAAGAATCCCTCCGACGATGAAGACCTCGAGGTTCATTCAGTCCTCCGCGGGTCGAGGATCGTCCGGTCCATGGGCACGGTGGGGGACGCGCCGCCGGCTGGCGGGCTTTCGGCCGGAGCGGGGCAGCCGCTTCGCCATCTTAGCTCTGGGGCGGCCGGGGCACTTGGAGGTCCTTGCAGATCTTTCTGGCGAGGTCCCGGCGCTTCACGCCGTGATGGTGATGGGCTCTCTGATGACCGCACGGCCGCTGGCGTCTTCGCGCGATATTTCCCGGTTGGCTTCGATCACCAGGGCGACGGCTTCACGAAGGTTCGTACGAGCTTCTTCGAGGGAAGCGCCTTGGGTGCTGGCGGCGGGAATCTCCTCGATGAAGGCGATGTAGCCCTCAGGAACTTTCCGGAACACCGCGGTGCATTGCAGGTTCACAACAGAACTCCCTGGCGATTCGGATTTGCTGACCAAGCGGTACGGATCGGGTGGAGATTCATCGTCCATTGACTCTACCGAATCACCGGGTTCGGTGCTACTTGGGCGACGGACTGCCAGGACGTGTGCTAGCCGGAAACTCGCTTGGGCCCGGGTAGAGGTGGTGAAGCAGCGTCCCCTCGCGGGGCCGATGCTTCACCGAGCTCGCGCCCGAAGCGGGCGCTCGGTTGACGAAGCAGCTGGCGACTGGTCGTCCGTGAGGTCGGTCCGGGATTGGGACCGGGGCTAAGGTTGGATCGGGTAGGAGGTTGAGTGGGCCCGGGTGGAGTTGGTGAAGCAGCGTCCTCGGCCGAGGCCGATGCTTCACCGAGCTCGCGTCCCTGCGGGCCGCTCGGTTGAACTACCTGGCGACTGGCCGTCCGTGAGGTCGGTCCGGGATCGGGACTAGGCTAGAGGTTGGATCCGGTGGCAGGAATATGGGCCCGGGTAGATTTGAACTACCGACCTCACGCTTATCAGGCGTGCGCTCTAACCAGGCTGAGCTACGGGCCCCGAAGACGACCGGCGCGCGACCGTTCCGCGTGGGCGGAGGGTCGGGCGCCGGGCGACGTCCATCCTAAGGACACCGCGCGGCGGGTTCAAGTTTCCCGGGCGCCGGGGGTTCCGTTCTCGACGACGTAGCTCGCGCGGGTGGAGATCGGAGCGTCGGGGCGCGTCACGTAGGGCATGACGCGGAAGTCGGTCTGGAGGCGCTCGGGGGTCAGGCGGCAGCGGAC
>CAZTOF010000796.1:0-2183 GCA_964615515.1 uncultured Gemmatimonadaceae bacterium | reverse complement strand
GAGGTGTACATCCGCGGCCAGATCGGCCCGATCCGGTGGCAGGCCGATCCGCCGGATGCGAGGCCTGCCCGACGGGCCGCGACGGGCGACAGGGCCTACGTGTACAACTTCGATTCCCGCGAGATCGACACCTGGGTCGTGGTCGGCGGCGAGCCTGACTGGGACAACGGCGAGGTCTCGCGCAACTCCCCCATCGGGCGCGCTCTTTTCGGTGCCCGCGAGGGAGAGAAAGGGGAGCTCAGCCTGCCGGACCGCGGACCTCAGCGAATTCGAATCGTGTTGATTCAACGGGCGGCGAGATGACTTCCGCCCGCCTCAATCAAGCGCCCCCATCCCTTCGACGAATTCCACCATCTCCTGTGCGACGGACTCCCCCTGCGCAGCCGCCAGCCTGAGCCACTTCAGGGCCTCCACCTCATCGGGCTCCGTCCCCTGGCCCCTGAAGTACATCATGCCCACGGCCACCTGAGCACGCGAAAGCCCTTCGAGGGCGGCCCTGCGATACCACTTGAGGGCCTCCCCAAAGTCCTGCTCCACGCCCCTGCCCTGATAGTAGGCGAAACCCAGGTTGTGCTGGGAGCGCCCGAAACCCCCTTCGGCCGCCTCCCGGAACCACTTCAGAGCCTCTTCCGCGTCCCGCTCCACACGCCGGCCCTCTTCATACGCCATCCCCAGGTCGTGCTGGGCCGGAGGCCATCCTTCCTCCGCGGCCTCTCGAACCAGCTCGAACGCCCGGGATTCATCCCTGCGCAGAAAGTCCCCCTCCTCGTACAACCGGCCGAGAACGTGCATCGCCGGCAGGAATCCGTTGTCCGCCGCTGCCGACAGCCACTTCTCGGCCTGCGAGGCGTCCCTTTCCAGCCCGATGCCGAGCACGTAAGCGCGGCCCAGGTGGAGCTGTGCGGACGGATAGCCACCCTCGGCGGCTGCCCGCAACCACTTTACCTGGTCCACCTCATCCTCCAGGTCGGCCCCTCCGTCCGCGTACATGACACCGAGGTTGTATGCAGCGTTCTCTTCCCCCTGAACCGCGGCTGCCTTGAACCACCTGGCCGCCTCATCGTCGTCCTGCTCCACGCCCCTGCCCTCGGAATACGCCACACCCAGGCTGTTCTGCGCCTGGAGGTGATCCTGCATGGCCGCCTCGCGAAACCAGCGGACGGCCTCGCGCTTGTCCTGCTCCACTCCGAGCCCGCGATCGTACGCCACGCCGAGGTTGTACTGGGCGTCCGCGAATCCCATTTCCGCGGACCGGAGATTCAGCTGCGCGGCCTTCTCCGGATCGGGATCAAGTCCCCCGTCGCCGAAATGGTACATGCCGGCGAGATTGTGAATCGCTATCGGGTCGTCCTGCGCTGCCGCCGCCCGGAACCACTTCAACGCCTGTTCGGGATCCGGCTCGGGGAGGCCCTGGCCCTCGCGGCACATCACCCCCAGGTTGTTCTGCGCGTAGGCGTCGCCCCTCTTGGCCGCCTTGCGGAGCCAGCGCATCGCCTCGACGTCGTCCTTGGGCACGCCCAGACCCTCGTGGTACGCGAACGCGATGAAGAACTGCGCGTCCGGGTCGCCGCCCCAGGCCTCCCGAAGGGTGATCTCGGCCAACTCGCGAAGCTCTTCCTCGTCGGGTTCGAGAGACTCGTCGTCGCCGCGGAGCGCGCCGAGCATGTACCGCGCCGACGTATACCCGGCCGCCGCGGCGACCTCCAGATGACTCTCGGCGTCCGGGTCCTCGTCCATGTCGGCTTCGAAATCGGCGTACATCATGCCGAGCAGCAGGGGCGCGTCCGGGTCGCCTCCCGCGACTGCCTCCCTCAACCACCTGGCGGCTTCCTCGAGGTCCATTTCCACGCCGTCGCCATCCCGGTACATCTCCGCCAGGATCGTCTGGGCGTCGGTGTGACCCTGCTCGGCCGCGGCGCGAAGCCACCTGGCCGCCTTGGCGTCGTCGTGCGTCGCACCTCCTTCGCCGGTCAGGTACATCTCAGCCAGCCGGAACTGCGCTTCGGGAACTCCCCGCCTTGCCATGAAGAGGACCCCCGCATCGGGGCCGTGCCGGGGTTTCCGCTGCCGGGATCTCCGCTTGCCGCGTTTGCGGGGTTGTTTTCGTTTGCGGGCCATTCTCCCTCACACTCCGCCCATGGCGCGGCGCCTAGTCGTCCTCGCCGGAGCGCAACAGTCCGTTC
>CAZTOF010000795.1:0-3972 GCA_964615515.1 uncultured Gemmatimonadaceae bacterium | reverse complement strand
GGAATGGCCGCCACCCTCCCCGACGGAAGCATCGTCATCGCCGACGGCAGGTCGGACGAGGTCCGGGTGTTCGATGAGGAAGGGGTCCACCTGAGGAGCTGGGGCGAATACGGAAAGAACCCGGGCGAGTTCGACGAGCTGTACCGGGTCGCGCGATGGCGGGGCGATTCGATCGCGGCCTGGGACCGCTTCCCCTACCGCGGGGTGGCGATCTTCGACGACGAGGGCAACCTGGGCCGCATGGTCGCGCTGGGGATGGGCGGTCCCGACCGGAGCATCTCGATCCTTCGCGGGGGATCGTTTCTGGCCGACTATTGGCTTCAAGGCGAGCATGGTCACGGCGGACACGGGTCCGGACTGATGGTACAGGAGCAGGTCTTCGAGATCCGGGACGCCGATGGCGCGAGGACTGCGTCGCTGGCTCCGCTCCCCGGCCGCGAGTTCTTCATGGACAGGAACCGGGAGATGCCCGTGGAGATGGAAGCCGCCTTCTCGCGTTCGGTTTATGCCGCCGCGTGGCGCGACCTGGCCCTGGTCAGCCCCAATCACAGGTACGAACTCCGCGCCTACGCGACGGACGGGGCGCTGCGCCGCATCGTCCGGATGGAACACACCCCGGTTCCCGTGACGGATTCGCTGGTCGAGATCGCCCGCGAGGAGTGGGGGAACGGCGACCGGTTCGACGGGATGCCCCTGCCCGAGACCCTCCCCGCCTTCGCGACGGTCATGGTGGACGCGCTGGACCACCTGTGGGTGAGGGAATACCCCGTGCCGGGGCGGGCAACTCCCTCTCCCGTGTGGGCCGTCTTCAATCCCGAGGGGCAGGTGCTGGGGTTCGTGGAGACGCCGCGGATGCTGCTGTTGTACGAGATCGGGGAGGACTACGTGCTGGGGAGGTGGTTCGGGGAGCCCCGGGTGGTGCAGGTGCAGGTGTGGCCGCTGCGGCGGGGGGGCTGAGGGACGCTTCCATGGTCACGACCAGACACCTGTGCGCGTACGCGCACTTGCACTTTTCCCGGCGGGCCCGGTGTCGGCGCAGCCGGCCTGGCAACCGTCCTGCAAGGACTGGAACACGTCCCGCTTCTTCGCCAAGGCAACACCAGAGACCGTCGCGGCGTGCCTGAACTCCGGCGCGCACGTCGACGCCCGCACCGGCCACGACCGGGGTCCCGACAGCCGCGCAACCCCCCTGCACCTCGCGTTGCGGTACCTGGCCGACCCCGGGACCATCACGGTGCTGCTGGCCGCCGGATCCGATGTCCACGCGAGCGACCTGCACGGCGCGACCCCCTTGCATGTCGCCGCCGCCAACCACCGCAACCCCCAAGTCATAGCCGAGCTGGTCGAGGCCGGCGCGGACGTCAACGCACGGGACGACTCCGCCAATACGCCGCTGCACGCCGCCAGGTCCAACCTGCACCCCGGCGTCGCGCACCGCCTGCTGGAACTGGGAGCCGACCGTACCGCCCGCAACGACCGCGGCCGGATCGCCGATCCGATGAGCTGCGAATACTGGAACACGGAGTGGTTCGCCCGCACCGCCACCCCCGAGGCCTGGGCCGGATGCCTCGATGCGGGTGCGGACGCGAACGCGAAGGGCGGGCACGGCAACACTCCGCTTCTCCTTGCCACCATGAAGGGGGTCGGTGGAACGCTCGGGGCGCCGGCGAGCATGGTACCGGCGGTCGTGACGCTGCTTTTGGAAGCGGGTGCGGACGTGAACGCCCGAAACACGCAGGGAGACACGCCTCTCCTCCTCGCCGCCGCCGGCCTGACGGACCCGGTCTCGTGGAGGGCCGCGGGGATTGCCCGCCCGGCCGTGGTCTCCGCGCTATTGGAAGCCGGAGCGGACCCGAACGTACGCAACAACCAGGGCGCGACCCCCCTTTTTCTGGCCGCCGGGCTGGAGGGATCCGAGAGTGTGGAACTGCTGCTGCAGGCCGGGGCCGGCGTGAACGCGGCTGTCGCGGAGGGACGGGGGTGGCTCCAGCTCGTCACGCCGGGCGCGACCCCCCTTCACCACGCGGCCCGCGCGGAGGAGTCCACGAACGTCGATATGCTCCTGCGTGCCGGTGCGGACGTGCGCGCCCAGGACTCCCGAGGCAACACGCCGTTGCTGCTGGCGGCCGGAGCGGGTTTCCGGGACCCCGCCGTTCTCGAGGCTCTCGTGGAGGCGGGCGCGGACGTGAGCACCCGAGACGAGGACGGTGCCACTGTCCTGCTGCTGGCTCTTGATCGTGGCGTGCGCCGGGAGCGCCCGCCCGGCAGGGTCGCCCCTGTCGTCCGCCGCCTTCTCGAACTCGGCGCGGACCCCCACGCGCGGGACTCCTGGGGCCGGACCGTCTTGTACAAGGCGGCCGCTCTCGGCGACGACGCCGAGCTCATGAGGGTCCTGCTGGATGCCGGTGCCGAGGTGAACGCCCGAACCGGTGGTGGCGAATCGCCGCTGCACCAGGCGGCGCTCTCCGGAGGGCCCGAGGTGATCCGGATTCTGGTGGGCGCCGGAGCGGAGGTCGACGCGCGGGACGACCGCGGCGCGACACCGCTCCACCAGGCGGTCGAGGCGAAGATGCCCGCCAACGTGACCGCGCTCCTGGAGGCGGGCGCGGATGTGCGCATCGGAACGCCGCACGGAGGCACGCCGCTCCACCTGGCGGCGATGTGGCCGCCGAAGTCGATCTGGCCGCCGAGGTTGATCGATCCGGCGGCGCCCCTGCAAGCCGACACGATTATCGTTGCCGCTCTTGTGGACGCGGGCGCGGAGGTGGATGGACGCAACGAACGGGGCGAGACTCCGTTGCACGTCGCCACCCGGAACGGTCACGAGCCGGTGGCCGAAAAACTCCTGGCGCTGGGGGCCGACCCCGGGGTGGCGGACCACTTCGGCAGGGCGCCCTTCCCCAGGGTATGCGACTGGACGGCCCCGGGCTTTTTCCACAGGGCCCGATGGGAAGCGGTGATGGGCTGTCTGACGGCCGGCGCGGATGTGAATGCCCGGGACGAGTCCGGCCAGACGCCCCTGCATCGCCTGGCGTCGGATGTGATCGAGGACGGCTATCCCGCCGCCAGGGTCGTCGCCGCGCTGGTCGAGGCCGGAGCGGATGTGAACGCGCGCGACCGATGGGGACATACGCCGCTACACGCGTCAATGGGGTTCCACGGTGACGGGACTCCGCTGGTAGCCGCGCTCCTGAAGGTGGGGGCGGACGTGCACGCCGCGAGTCGGAGCGGCTCGACTCCGCTGCATTCGACCGCGTCGAATCATGCCGCGGGCGGGTCCATGGTCTCCCTGCTGGTCGATACCGGCGCGGACATCGGTGCGAGGGACGCCCGGGGCCGAACCGCCCTGCACTGGGCGCTGCTGCGGGACAACCCTGCCGTCGCGGCCAGGCTGCTCGAACTCGGCGCCGATACCGCCGCCCGGGACGACTCGGGCAACGTGGCCGATCCCACAGGGTGCGAGCGACTGAATACCGCCACTTCTTCCACGTCGCTCCGGCGGAGGTCGTTGCCGCCTGCATCGAAAGCGGCGTCGACGTGAACGCCAGGTCGGAGGAACGCGGCGGGAGGCTGCCGCCCGGCTCCACGCCCCTCCACTTCGCGGCGGCCTGGGCCCGCGATCCCGGGGTGGTCGCCCTCCTCGTCGAGGCCGGGGCCGAGGTGAACGCGCGCGACGACAGAGACTACTCGCCCCTCCACCTGGCCGCGCGGATGAACGACAACCCCGCAATGATCACGGCGCTCCTCGATGCGGGCGCCGAGCTCGAAGCTTGGGCGAAGGGCTTCGATGTCGACTGGGGGTGGGACGATACGCCACTGCACGAGGCGGCGGGCGGCAATGAGAACCCCGCCGTGACGGCCGCGTTGCTCGAAGCCGGGGCGAATGTCGATGTGCGGCGCGACGACCGCAGCCGCACCCCGCTTCACCGTGCCGGGCACGAGAATCCGAACCCGGCGGTCGCGGCGCTGCTG
>CAZTOF010000794.1:0-2522 GCA_964615515.1 uncultured Gemmatimonadaceae bacterium | reverse complement strand
CCGCACGGCCTCCAGACGGTCCCCCACCGCCTCGAGAACGGCCACCGCCCCCACCGGGTCCCGGTACCAGCTCTTCCGCGCGGCCTTGGCGTCGTACTCGCGCACCGGCCCGACGTAGGGCCGCGCCAGCCGCACCATTTCCGCGAAGGTGCGGCTTCGGGGCGCCAGCGCCACCGCCATCCGCGCGAACGCCTCCTCACCCAGTCCGATGTCCTCCCGCGCGACCCCCTCGCGCGCCAGGGCGTCCCCCAAGGCGGCGACGAGCTCTCCGGCCTCCATGCCGACGATGTACCGCCCGTTCATCCACAGGAGCTTGGCCGGGTCGAAGACCGCCCCCTTCTTCAGCACCCGCTCCAGCGAGAACCGCTCGACCAGCTCGTCCCGCGACAGCAGTTCCTCGTCCGTTCCGGGCGACCAGCCCAACAGCGCCAGGAAGTTGACCATCGCTTCGGGCAGAACCCCTTCCGCCCGGTACGCGCCCACGGCCCGCGCACCATGGCGCTTCGACAGCCGCTTCCCGTCGGGGCCGAGGATCATGGGCAGGTGGCCGAACCGGGGGACGGGGCGTCCGAGCGCCTCGTAGAGCAGGACCTGCTTGGGCGTGTTCGAGAGGTGGTCGTCGCCGCGCAGCACGTGGGTGATGGCGGCGTCGGCGTCGTCCGAGACGACCGCGAGGTTGTAGGTGGGGGTGCCGTCGCCGCGCAGGATCACGAAGTCGTCGATCTCGGCGTTGGCGAAGCGCATCTCGCCGTGCACCAGGTCCCGCCACGAGGTCTCGCCGTCCGGCACCAGGAAACGCACCGCGAAGGGTTCTCCGGCGGTGGCCCGCCGTGCACCTTCGGCAGCCGGTACGCGCCCCGCCAGTTCCCGCGACAGGCGGGTCACGGCCCCCTTCCCCGCCGCCACCGCCGCGTCGCGCGCCCGTTCGAACTCGTCCCGCGGCGTGAAGTCCCGGTAGGCGCGCCCCTCGTCCAGCAGTCGCAGCGCGTCGGCCCGGTGGCGCTCCACCCCGGCCGCCTGGAAGCAAGGCCCCTCGTCCCAGTCGATCCCCAGCCATTTCAGCCCGTTCAGGATCGCGTCGACGTGCTCGGGGCGGCTCCGCTCCCGGTCGGTGTCCTCGATGCGCAGCACGAATTCGCCCCCGCCCCGGCGCGCCAGCAGCCAGTTGAAGAGCGCCGTGCGGGCGCCGCCCACGTGCAGGTACCCCGTCGGCGACGGCGCGAAGCGAAGTCTCATCGCGGCCTGGCGGCCCGTGGGACAGGTGCTTCCCGCATTCGTACCGGTTCAACCACGGGACGTCACCCCGGCGCGTCTCCCCCCCGTCCCGCCATTCCCCCGAAATCCACCGAATCGAGCACGCTGTCCCGCCCGCGCTCGAAGAGCAGGTAGAGCGCGGGGGTCACGGTCAGCACCAGGAAGGTCGACGCCAGCAGTCCCCCGATCAGCGTATAGGCGATCGCGTTCCAGATGTTGGCGTTCGCCGACGGGGCGAAGAGGACCAGCGGGAGCAGGGCCGTGATCGTCGTGGCCGAGGTCATCAGGATGGGGCGCACCCGTTCCATGGTGCCCCGCAGGATCGCCGGCTTGAGGGCGAGGTCGTGCTCCCTGCGCACCCGGTTGATGTGGTCGACAAGGAGGATGGCGTTGTTGACGACGATCCCTCCCATCATGATGACGCCGATGTACGCCTCGCGGGTGAAGTGCGCGTCGGTGTAGAAGAAGAGCAGGAAGACGCCGATCAGCGCCATCGGCACCGTGAGCAGCACGCAGAGTGGGAGGCGCAGCGACTCGAAGAGCGCCGAGGTCACCATGTAGACCAGGAAGATCGCCACCGCGAGGATCATGTAGATCTGGGTCTTGTCCTCGTCCGACCACCAGCCGTAGCCCTCCGCCTTCCTCACCTGGTAGCCCGGCGGCACGGAGGTCGCCGCGATCACGGCCTTGTGGGTCACGTCGCCCAGCTTGTACGGCCCGCGGAACTCGTAGCGTACGGTGCGTTCGTACTGCTGGTCCTCCCTGCGGATGGTGGACAGGACGTTCTTCTCCTCGATGTCCACGAGTTCGCCCAGGCGGATCGCATCGCCCGCCGGGTTGAGGACCAGGGTCTTCCTGAGTTCGTGCAGGTCGATCGCCCGGTTCCCCTCCATCTTGACGTCGTAGCGGATCTCGTCGCCTCCCATCTTGATGGTCGACCCGCCGACCTGCCCGTAGACCGCGGACGAGATCTGCGAGACCAGCCGGCTTATCGGCATTCCGTGGCGGGCCGCGATGTCGCGGCGGATGATCACGGCGAACTCCGTCGCCCGGTCCCGGCTTCCCCAGTACCCGGACGACGCGTTCGTGTCCACGTCCCGGACCCGCGGGAAACGCTCCAGGCGCGCGCCGAGATCCTCCGCGATTCTCCTCACTTCCTCGTAGTTGTAGCCCAGGACCTGGATCGAATAGTTGCCGCCGCTCCCTCCACCACCGCTGTAGAACGAGGGGCCGTAGCCGTACACCCGCACCTCGGCGCGGGCGAAGCC
>CAZTOF010000793.1:0-3159 GCA_964615515.1 uncultured Gemmatimonadaceae bacterium | reverse complement strand
CGAGACGGGAGAGCGCCTGATTCACCGCTCCCCGCTTGCCCAGGTGAAGCAGAGCGGGCGGACAGATGGGCGTGGCCTCCGGCGTGGCCTCGGCGCGTTCCATGATGCGTTCGGGGAGGCTCTTCATGGGGTTGGCTTGCTATTGGTGTCAGAAATCGATCTACAAATATAACGCCATTCGCTTCGGAATCGATCAACGCATCCTACTTCAAGGCGCGCTGCCTGAAGATCCTCGACCGCGTGCGGGAGACGGGTGACATTGCTCGGGGATCTTGCCGCTCTCAGGGATCAAGGGCTGGTCGCGCTCACCGGTCGCGGACGTTCGGCACAATGGAAGCGTTTGTAGCGTGATTGCTGCCCTCGTGCCTCCAAGGCATGCTCCAGCTCAGCCGATCGTCTCCAGCATCTCCTCGTGAATCAGCCGCCAGTCCTGATCGAGGTTGACCGTCCGCGCCTGAATCCGGAATCCCTCAAGCCGGATGTCGGCCCCCAAACCTTCCTTGTCGACCTGCGGGTAGAGCAGAATGCCTTCGTGCCGTGGCCCGTCCGGTCGCTTGGCCTGACGGTTCCGCAGGTACGCGAGGAGTTGGTAGAAGTTGTTGGAATGCAACTTGCCGGTACCGGAGCCGCGTCCGCGAGCGAGGGCGTTGCGGTAGAACTTGGTGTCCAGAACAATGCGGCGCTCGGGGGACTCGAGGATGACGTCTGCTTCCATGACGGGAGTCAGTGCGCGATTGGCGCCATCCTCGGCGTAAGCGTCTGCCCAGTCGATCCGGCGGCGGCCACCCGGATTCACCCGGTAGACTCGCTGCTCGCGCTCGTAGAATCCCGTGACGAAGTCCTCGAAGAGTCTCCACATCGCGGCCTTGTCGCGGCGGAAATCGCGAAAGGCGGTGTGGCCGGTCTTCTCGTCGACCATCGCTCTCCGGTGGAGGAGCCCAGCACACCGAGAGCAGGTGACGGTAGACTCGGCGCTGGCCTCCCAGCTGGACCTGGCCGAAGGTGTTCCTCTTCAGGCGAACGCGCGATATGCCGTCGAGCCTCCGATAGGCGGAGCGCACCTCGCCGCGGACGGATCGGTCCAGTGTGATCCGGGGGTTCAGCAGGCTGCGGAGCGATGTGCGCAGGATGCGGTTCGGCAGGATGTCCACCGACAGCTCCTCGAAGTCGCACGCGGCGCGGGCCCGCGACCGCAGTGCCCGCTTCGCCGTCTCGCTTACCGCCAGCTTGCCGCGAATGCCCGCGTTTGTGCGTGGGGGTGGGGTCAGCCCTGCCCTGCTCGCGCCAGCAACTCCTCCCCCGTCTCGCATTCGATGATCTGATCACCGATTCGGGCGATTGCCTCCGGATCCGTGATGTCGTCCAGCAGCCTGGACAGCCGCTCGGCCGTCGGCCCGCCGAACTTCAGCCTCGCCTGGCGACAGACCAGGGTGGCGCGGCCCTCCCTGCGCCCCCGGCCAAGCCCCTCCCGGTGCGCCCGCTCCTTCTGTTCCTCCACACCTGCGTAGATCATTCCAGCCTCCTTCAGCGACTTCACCTGTTCAAGCACCTCATCTCCGATCCCCCACGATTCGGCCGCCCCCAGCACCCATTGCCGGAACGCCTCGCGGAGCCGAGTGTGTTCGGATCCGTCGTAGACCGTGAGCACCTGATGGACCACTCTCGTGACGTTCCCGGCCGACGGGTCGAGCTCCATGCTCGCGATCCACGCCACCACGTTCGGCTCGCCCGCTATCGGAGGTTGGCGCGCGAGCGTCCTCAGGTCAAGCACCTGGTGCGGCAGCCGGGGCTGGCGCTCGGCGAGCCACCCGCGAACCGGCTCGATCAGGTCGAAGACGTTGTCCGGTTCGGTCCAGCGTTGTCGGCCGTTGTAGATGGTGATCGCAAGCACCGGCGGCAGCCGTCCTCCGGGTGCCAGCTCCGTCCGGCGTTCTCGTGTACCAACCAGGCCGTGGTAGTGGAGGGCGGCGTAGCAGAGGGCGCGCACGGCCATGTAACGCTCGGGGGCTGACTGGAACTCGAGTTGCAGGAGCAGGTGCCGCGAGCTTCCGCGGAAGTGGATCTTCCACAGCATGTCGGCCTGGAACCGGACCAGGCTGGGGGTGCTGCGTTCGGTGGCCAGACTCTCCGCCCTCGCGAAATCCAGTTCGTCGGCGAGGCGGTCGTCGACGAACCTGCGGATCATGTGCTCGACGGCCAGCGGCAGAGAGAACAGGAGCTTGTAGGACTGGTCGTGCCTGCGGGACAGGGAGTATCTCCGGCTGTGGCCGTGGTGCCGGGCGGGTGGTTCCGGCTCTCGGAGGTGCCTACGGCGCGTGGGTTGCCGGGGAAGTTCGCGGCGGGGCGGGGGCGCTGGTATGGCGGGATGGGACTGGTTTTACGGCGCTGCACGAGGTCACCCCTTGAACACTTCCTCCCGATGATACTCCAGGAACCGCCGATGCGGCCGGTGGATCTCCTGCTCCGGCACCCGCAGCCGCCCGTCGGAGTTGACCAGCGACAGCACGTTGCCGGGGACCGCGTTCCTCTTGAAGAGCAGGCTGTAGTCGTCGTCGATCGAGACCAGGCCGCGGTCGAACATCCAGTGGAAGGTGGAGCTGAGCGCGACGCCGTTGCGGAGGCTGTCCGGTCCGTTGGCGCGTACGGGCCGGATGTGCGCGGCCTGGGCCTCGGCCCGCCCGCGGCCGTTGATGATCCGGAGACCGCTGATCGCGCAGGTGTTGTCGTAGGCCCGCTTGATGCCCGTGGCGAACACCCGGTCGCGAAACGGTCGCCGTGACAGTCGCTCGATGATGGGCCGGTCCGCCAGTTCCAGCAGACCGGGATCGCGGCGGACCCCTTCGCGGATGCCGAATCGTTCGCGCTTAGCGGTTCCGGTCTCGAACCCCGCAGCCAGGATCATGCTGTATTCGGCGTCCGGCAGGAGCCTGACCGAACGCCCGAACCTGCCCTTGTTCGTCGAACCGTCTTCCTTCCGGAGTCCGCTCTCGTAGAAGAAGCCGTCCTCGCGGAAGGGAACCGGTCGGTCGAATTCCAGATAGTCCTCCACGTACGCGTATTAGTGATCGGCCCGGCGCGGATCGACATCGACGCGCACGATCCGCGCAGTCGCGAAATACGACTGGCGCCCTCCGCGGCTGGACAGGTGGGCGCTGGAGC
>CAZTOF010000792.1:0-1808 GCA_964615515.1 uncultured Gemmatimonadaceae bacterium | reverse complement strand
CTCCCGAAACGAGATCAGCTTCCTTCGCCCCTCGTCCCACAACGCCAGGTGCAGCGTCTTCAGCCCGTCCCACATCGTCATCGTCGGCGCCTTCCACAGGTCCGGGTTCTCATCGTGGCAGCGCTGCAGGCGGTAGTTGGGAATCCGTGCGCTCAGGTGATGCACATGGTGGAGCCCAATGTTCGCGGTGAACCACTGCAGCAGCCGGGGCAGGCGCAGAAAGGACGACCCGAAGAGCGCCGCGTCGTAGTAGTTCCAGTCCTTGCGCCAGTGCCAGTAGGCGTCCTCGAACTGGTGCTGCACGTAGAAGAGCCACACCCCGATGGCGCATGAGATGAAGGTCAGCGGCAGCTGGATCATGAGGAAGGTGCCGATTCCAATGGTCAGCCAGGCGCCGCCCACGATCGCGACCAGGGCCGCGTTGGTCCACCACACCGACCGCCATTCGCGCTTCCAGCTCTGCGGGATGTCCCACGGGAAGCGGTGCTTGACGAGGAACTGGAAGGACGCGCCGGGACCGAAGAGGACGACCGGGTTGCGGTAGAACCGGTAGCCGAAGCGCTGCAACAGGGACATCGCCTCGTACTCCCTGACCGTGACCGTCACGATGTCTCCGAAGGTGCGCACGCCCAGGTCGCCCGAGTGTGCGTGGTGGATCGCGTGCGTCTTCCGCCAGTAGTGGTAGGGCGTGAGGTTGAGCACCCCGATCACCGAGCCGGTGACGCAGGCCAGGCGCCGCGACTTGAAGTAGGATCCGTGGCCGCAGTCGTGCTGGAACATGAAGAGGCGCATCTGCAGGCCGGCGATGGGCAGCGCCAGCAGCAGCGTGAGCCAGTAGCCGACACCGAGGCTCACGTACATGAGGGTCCAGCCCGCCGCGTAGAGGATGGCGGTACAGCCCAGCTGCCATGCGCTCCGGCGGTTGTCGGGGCCGTAGTAGGGGGACAGGACCTTTTTCCAGTGTCGTACCTGTTTGCGGTCAATCTTCATGTGGCTCCGGGTTGGTTTGGGGTGGGGTCTCGGGCTCGGCCTGTGAATCCGACTGTGGGCTTGGAGGTACCAGAATGAATGAATCGGTTGCGGCGGGGTACGCCTGCGCTCCGAGCGGGTGTCACACGATCCGGGGGACGGACGCATTGTCCGGGGTGGGAGCGGCGAGGTCAAGGGATGCCGGATTCGGCCTCGCGAGCGAGACGGTCCACGACCGGCCGGACCCGCCACCGAGCGGACGGCCGGGTCTGCCGAACCGCCGCCGGGGAACCGTTCGAACCTGTCCTCCGCGAACCGGGTATCCTATTCTGCCCGTTTCCTCGAACGCAGGAGATCCGGACCATGTCCGATCCTTCCAACGGCTCATCCGGCCCCGGTTCGGCCTTCCCGAACGGACCCGGCGCGGAGGCCGCGCAGGCTGGCAACGGCTCCCCCGCCACCCGACCGTCGCCCATCCGCTGGCTCAAGGTCCTCGCCCCCGACGAGCTGCCCGAGGGCCGCGTGATGGCCGTCAGCTGCGGCCGCAAGACCGTCTGCATGACCCGCCACAAGGGCATCTACGCCGCGCTCGACAACAGGTGTCCGCACCAGGGTGGTCCGCTGGGCGAGGGGTCGATCGAGAACGGGTGGCTGCGCTGCCCCTGGCACGGCTGGGACTTCCATCCGCTCACGGGCAAGCCGCCCGGCGGCTACGACGACGGGGTCGACACCTACGAGGTCGCTGTGCGCGAGGACGGGGTGTACGTGGGGATGCCGGAGGACGAACTCCACGTCGAGACGGTCTCCGACGTGATGGCGAAGACGATGGTGAACTGGGG
>CAZTOF010000791.1:0-2127 GCA_964615515.1 uncultured Gemmatimonadaceae bacterium | reverse complement strand
GCTCATGCCCTGCGGCTACGGCCTCGAGGCGTCGCGCGCGGACGCCGACGCGCACACGGCACAACTGCGGGAAGTGGCGCCGCGCGCGATCGCCGAGGGCCGGGCATGGGTCGTCGACGCCTCCTCCTACTTCAACCGCTCGGGCCCCCGCTTCGTCGCCGGCGTCGAGATTCTGGGGGGGCTGCTGCATCCGGATCGTCTGCCGGCGCCGGACCCGGAAGTCGCCGCCGTGTGGAGTCCCCCGGTCTAGCTGTAGATGCCAAGGACGTTGGTGGCCTCAGCTCGACGAGTCGCTGCATGGTCCGGCTAGTCCAGACATGGTTGCGGTCGACGCGATGCATCCGGCGACACCGGGACCGGCGGCCTCGCTTGCGCCTGCGTGGGGAGGCCGGACAGACTGACCCAGGATCGGGTCAGTAGTCCCCATAGCCCTTGAAACTAATCAGATGAGTCGTCTCCGAATCGTCGTGCGGCTGTCAGTGGTGCTAGCAGCTGTGGTCACGGCGAAGGGATGTGGGGACGGCAAGAGTCCAACCGCGCCCCCGACGCAAGAGCCCGCCCGTCCGACGACGGTCACGGTCAGCCCGGCCACGACCGAACTGACTGCGTTGGGCGCGACCGTTCAGCTGACGGCGGAGGTGCGCGACCAGATCGCAAGGGTGATGGCTGGCGCGACCGTGACCTGGGCGAGTAGCGCCAGTTCGGTCGTCACGGTGGACGGATCGGGCCTGGTGACGGGGGTCGCCGAAGGGACGGCGACGATCACGGCGAGTGCGGGGTCAGCCGCAGGGTCCGCGGTGGTGACGGTGGCCCAGTTGGTGGCCTCGGTGCAGGTGTCGCCGGCCACGGCCGAGCTGACCGTATTGGGCACGACCGTTCAGCTGATGGCGGAGGGATTCGACGGGAACGGCCATTTGGCATCAGGAGCGGAGTTCTCGTGGGAGTCCAGTGACGCGGCGGTAGCAACGGTGGACGCATCGGGCCTGGTGACGGGGGTCGCCGAAGGCATGGTGACGTTTACCGCCACTTGAAATCCAACAATGTCCCAAGATGTTCGTGAGGGTTCATGTAGTCGAGTAATTACAACACTTTACGGGACTCCTCCACCGATACCATCGACCAACACCGTCTCTTGCAATCCGGCTCCATCCCCCATATTATGTGGGGATGAGTACTGGAACGAACACCGCACCGATACCACGGAAGACCAAGCCCAAGGGCCGCCATCCCCACAAGGCCCTCTCGGCTGCCTTCATCCGCTCCGCTCCTCCCGGCAGGCACGCCGACGGCAACGGGCTGTACCTCTACGTCCAGCCCAGCGGAGCCCGCAGTTGGATTCAACGGCTCGTGATCCGTGGACGGCGGCGGGAGCTCGGGCTCGGCAGCGTCTCCCTTGTCTCGCTGGCCGAGGCTCGCGAGAAGGCGCGGTCTAACCGGAAGCTCGCCCGCGAGGGCGGAGACCCGCTCGCCGAGAAGCGCCGGGCGCAGGGTATCCCCAGCTTCGCGGAGGCCGCCGTGAAGGTGGTCGAGCAGCAGAAGGCCGGTTGGCGCAATCCGAAGTATCCGAGGGCATGGCTGAGCAGTCTGGAGCGTTTCGCGTTCGGACGAATCGGCAAGATGCCGGTCACGGAGGTCACGGGCGCCGACATCTACGAGGTCCTCGCACCGATCTGGCACGTCAAGCCACCCACGGCCCGGACGTTGCGCCGCCGCATGCGCGCCGTCCTGGAATGGGCCGTGGCGATGGAACTGCGGCCCGACAACCCCTGCGACCGTATCGGGCGGGTGCTCGGTCCTCAGAACGACGTGGTGAAGCACATGAAGGCGCTGCCGCACCGCGAGGTCGCGGCGGCCCTTGAGAAGGTTCGGGCGTCCGACTCGCCGCCCGTCGTCAAGCTGGCCTTCGAGTTTCTGGTCCTGACGGCGGCTCGGTGGGGCGAGGTGCGTTGGGCGGTGTGGCCCGAGATGGACCACGGGGAGGGCGTGTGGACGATCCCGGCAAAGCGCATGAAGGCCGGGCGGGAGCACCGGGTGCCGCTGTGCGGGCGGGCGCTGGAGATTCTGGAGGCGGCGCGGAAGCTGGAGGGCGGCAAGAACCCGGTCGTGTTCGTGAACGAGCGCGGGAGG
>CAZTOF010000790.1:0-3793 GCA_964615515.1 uncultured Gemmatimonadaceae bacterium | reverse complement strand
CCGCCCCCCGCCGACCCCGGCAGGGTCCCCCGCCCGCCCCCCCCCCTTGCGCGGCGCGGTGCAGGGGCGGTCGCGCGCGTCGCAAGGACTCCTGAGAATGCGCTCACCGACGATCAGGTGCACGCCGGTACCCGTCTGGACTTGGGCATTAGCTTCGGGATATTGGCCGAAAACCCGGTTTACGTTCAGAATACTGTATCTTTTTTCCACTTTTTTCAGCACCAGGCCCAGGGCGTCCAGCAACAGCCGGGCCTCGTATTCGTCGAAACCCGACAGCTCCGGCATGGGGAAGGTGGGAGGTCCCCGGCTCACCGCCAGCCGTACGCTCCCCGGCATCGCAATCTCCGTTCCCGGAGCCGGTTCGATCGCCACGACCCGTCCCGCCGGCATGTCGGATTCGACCGTGTCCACCTGAACCACGAAGCCCCCGGCGTGGAGCGCCGCGGTCGCACGCACGCCACGGAGACGGGTGACGTCCGGAACCGGACGGATCTCCGGCCCCAGCGACATCGTCACGCGGACCTCGGCCCCGGGCAATGCGGTGCGGCCGGGGAGCGGACTCTGGCCGATGACCAACCCGGCCTGCGCCACCGGATGCCGGACCGAATCCACGCGTCCCCGCAACAGTCCGGAGTCGGCAAGCAGAGTCAACGCCTGTTCAAAGGATGTCCCCCGCAAGTCCGGTACCCCCTGCAGGCCCGGCGGCGGTTCGGGAGACGGAAAAACGAGTGCGGTGGACACGAAGTACCCGCTTCCCAGCCCCGCCCCGGCGAAGATCACCGCACGCAGCAGCATCGCCTTCCGGCGACCGGGGTCGCCACCGGCCGTGTTTCGGGGGCGAGGCCACCGAGGCTTCGACCCGGACCTCCAGTCCGGCTTCCATCGCCGCCGCCCGCGACGGCTCCCGCCCATCTTCCACGCCGGGATCGCCTCCCGGATCGACCTCTTCCGCCCTTGCCCGGCCTTGCCCCGCCGCGACCTCCGTCGTCGAATCGAACCCCCGATTTCAGGCATTCAGCCCACCCTTCTGAGCCTGGCGGCGAAGGCGCCGTCGAATCCGCTTTCCTGCGGCAGCACCACGAGGCACCCCCGCCCGTCCGGAAAGGGGTGGGCGCGGTTGCCGGGCTCGATGCGAAAACCCGGATGACGTGCGAGAAAACTCTCCATCTGGCACCAGTTCTCTTCGGGCTCGAGGGTACATGTAGCGTACACAAGGAGCCCGCCCGGCGGAACCACGGAGGCGGCACCTTCCAGGATGGCACGCTGTACGCCGACGAGCGCTTCGATGTCCCCCGGGGTCACACGCCAGCGACCGTCCGGGTGTCGCCTGAGCGTTCCGGTACCGCTGCAGGGAACGTCGACGAGGACCGTGTCCGCTACGCGTACCGGGGGGAAGCGGGCGTCGGCCGCCACCGGCCACAGGCGTCCCCTAGGGCGGCCGTGGCCCGACAGTCTGTGCCAGCTCTCCGCGACCCGGGAGAGACGGGGAGGGGAGGGGTCGGCGGCCAGCACGCCCCCCGCGGTTCCGCTCAGCACCAGGGACTTGCCTCCCGGAGCGGCACAGAGGTCGGCCACCAGCGAGCCGGGTTCGGCCGAAGCATACTCGGCGACCAGCGACGCAGCCGGATCCTGAATCACCCCGGGCACCAGTTCCAGGGCTCTTGCGGGGTTCGCGCCGGCCCGCAGGCGAATCCAGGGCTCGCCGCCGGCCCCGTCTCCCGTATCCCCGGCCGCGAACCCCCGGGCCGCCAGCACCGCGGCCGCGTCGCGCGCACCCATCCCGACCGGCCGGAGAAAGATCTCCGGCTCCCGGTTGTTGGCCTCGACCAGCGCTCTGGCGCTTTCCGGCCCGAAGGCCCCGAGCCACCGCCGCACCAGCCAGCCCGGATGCGACCCCCAGGTTGTCAGATACCCTTCCAGGTCAGTCTCCGGATCCGGAAAAGCCTCCCGGCCCCCGGGCGCACCCGCCACCTTTCTCAGCACGGCGTTGACCAGACCCGCGGCGGCGCGGCTGCGCGTGCCCTTGACCTGCTCGACGGACTGCGAAACGGCCGCGTAGTCGGGTACGCCGCCCATGCCCAGGATCTGGAATGCGCCCATGCGGAGCGCGGTGCGCACCGGCGGATCGAGTTCTTCGATCGGGCGGGCGGTGAAGCGGGACAGGAGGTGGTCGATCCGCCCGCGCAGTCGTACGGTTCCGTACGCGAGGGTACGAATCCACGGTCGCTCGGGCGACAGTGCGGCCCCGGACGCCTCCCAGGCCACGTCGAGGCGGCGGCCGGACTCCACTTCCTGCAGGATGGAAGCGGCCAGAGTCCGGCCGGGCGTCAAGTCGGCTCCGTATCCAGCATCCCCGCGAGCGGCGAGGAGGGCACCGCGATCTCCCGCGGCTGCATCCGTCCGGCCAGGTACGCGTCGCGGCCCGCCTGCACGGCGAGGTTCATCGCCCGGGCCATCCCCACCGGGTCCTCCGCGGCGGCCAGCGCCGTGTTCATCAGCACCCCGTCCACCCCCTGCTCCATCGTCACGCACGCATCCGACGCCGTCCCCACCCCCGCGTCCACGATCACCGGCACGGCGAGGCGGCGCTTGATCTCGCGGATGTAATAGGGGTTCACCACCCCCAGGCCGCTCCCGATCGGGCTCGCCAGCGGCATGACCGCCACGCACCCGGCGTCCTCCAGGCGTAGCGCGGTCACGAGGTCATCGTTGGTGTACGCCATGACCTTGAAGCCGTCCGCGACGAGCTCGGCGGCCGCCTCCAGCGTCGAGGCGGTGTCGGGAAGCAGCGTCCGTTCGTCGCCGATCACCTCCAGCTTGACCCAGTCGTTGAGCCCCGCCGCGCGCCCCAGGCGAGCGTAGCGCAGCGCGTCGGCGGTCGTGTAGCAGCCGGCGGTGTTGGGCAGCAGGAAGAACTCGTCCGGGTCGAGGTGGTGCAGGATGCCCTCCTCCCTGCTCCGGTCGAGGTCCACCCGGCGCACCGCCACCGTCACCATCTCGGCGCCGCTGGCCCGGATTGCGGCGACCATCTCGGCGTTGGTCGAGTACTTTCCCGTCCCCACGATGAGCCGCGAGGCGAAGGTCCTGCCACCGATCACGAAGTTTTCCCGGTCGGGCCGTCCGTTGGTCTTCATCTATCCTCCTCCCACGAAGTGTACGAGTTCGAAGCTGTCGCCCTCCTCGACCGGCGTGGTCCCGACGGCCTCGCGGGCGAGGATCTCACGGTTGCGTTCCACGACGACCATCCCCGGCGCCAGCTCCAGCTTCCGCAGGAGTTCCCCCACGGTGAGCCCGCTGTCCACCGAGTGCGCCTCGCCGTTCAGCACGATCGACACGGTGTCCGGCGGCGCCCCGGCACCTGCGCGCGCACCCGCTCCTGGAGTCGTCATGGATCAATCCTCCGCATACAGGACTTCAAGGTAGCGCGTCACGGCCCGCGGCGGGTCGCCGTGGCGCCAGACCCCGCTCTTGACCACCACCCCGTGCGCCCCCAGCGAGAGCATCCCGGGGACCTCCGCCGACCCGATCCCGCCGATCGCCAGGACGGGCACCTCCGCAACGCGCACGGCCGCAGCCACCGCGACAGGTCCGATCGGCCGCCCCCCCGGGTGCGACGCGGTGGCGTACACGGAGCCAAGGACCAGCCAGTCGATCCCACTGCCCACCAGTCCCGCCGCCTGCTCCGGCGAGTGGATCGACCTGCCCACGAAGAACCGCCCCCCCGGCCGGGCCGCCGCGTCCAGCACCGCGCGCGCCTCCGCCGGTCCCAGCGAGTCCTCGCGCAGCTGCACGC
>CAZTOF010000789.1:0-3821 GCA_964615515.1 uncultured Gemmatimonadaceae bacterium | reverse complement strand
GCCGGGGTCGCCTCCAACGCCTTGACCGACCACGCGGCGCGGAGAACTCCATCCTGCGCCGCGAGCGGTTCGAGCGGTATTTCGGCGCGGTCACTCCCTTGGCTGCCGGCTGACCGTTCGGGCCGAAGCTTTTCCCGAAATCGCGGAAGGGATGGCGGCGCGGGTGGAGTGTCTGACCGATGAGATTCGGGCCGACCGCGCCGAAATACCGCTCGAACCGCTCGCGGCGCAGGATGGAGTTCTCCGCGCCGCGTGGTCGGTCAAGGCGTTGGAGGCGACCCCGGCGACGGGACTGGAGGTCCGCGTGGGTCCGATCAGGGCCGAGTCGACAATCGCCGTGCTGGCCTCGGAGGCCGAGAGGTACTCGGACCTCTCGGGGCTCAGGTTCGAGCGCCCGCGCTACCGCATCCGGGGCGGTTCGCGGAGGCATATCAGGCTGCTGGCGCCGACCGCGCTCGTCCGCTCGGCGGGACGCGATTTCGAGCTTGCTCTGGCATCGGAAGAGTACCGGGTCACCGGGTCCAGAAGGATGCTCCTCAAAGCAGCCTTGGGGATCGCCGTGGCCAAGCTCACGGTGACGGTTCTGGATGACGAAGCTGCCCCCGCCAAACTCATCGCGCGACTCGGAGACGAGGAGGCCGAGACCGAGATACGAGCCCTGCCTCCGGCCGGAGCGGGCATCGTGATCAAGCTGGAGGACGTAGACCACGGCGCGCTCCGCTACCGCTGGAACAAGAACGTACTGGAGATCGGCGCACGGCATCCGTCACTGAATCGGTATCTCGGCCCGAAGGCGGAGCGCTACCCGGGTCAGGACGAACTCCATTTCCGCGTGCTTCTGGCCGAGGTCGTGGCCGAGGCGCTGTGCGCGCGCAGGCTGGAAGGGAACATCCAAGCGAACCCGGGCGACTTCGAAGCGATGTCCTGGGACGACCACTACCGGCACTTCTCGGAGTTGATGACCCGGTTCCTGCCCAAGGCCCATGCCTTGATGGCACCGCAGATCTGACGATGCGCCGTGAAGCCCGCCGCGAGGCTCAGACGTCAGGTGCCGTTGCCGACATGAGATTGGGTTCCCAACCGCTTCCGCGGCGAGTTGGTGGCCTTCCCGCGAAGGGATTGCTGGTCCGCTAGCGACCCAGGGGGCGGAGGCAAGGTGTGCGCAAGCACACCCGACCTCGAACCCGTACCGAGCCCTCGGCGAGGGGGGTCGCTAGCGTCACGGCCCGACCGGCCCGTGCGCCACGGGCGAACGGGCCGGTGAGGCCGAAAAACGTTCCCGCGCCAGCGGATGGACGGGAACGCCGGTGCGCATCGCCGGACGGCCGAAGTGCGCATCGACCCCCCGTGTCGTTTCCGCGCTCAGGTACGGCTCTAACTCGGAGCGTAGCCTGCCGTCGAACACGACTCCGGCGAGTTGCGCCTGTTCCGGCGCTGCCGCCCTGTAGCGTCCGCACACCAGTGCGATGCGGGGATTATCCACGGGCTACGACCCACCTTCGAGGGCGACAATATCGCGGGTGAACGATCCCTTGGCCGTGGACAGAGCCCGCTGGACCTCCGGGTCGCCGTAGTGTGCCCAGGACGAAGCCGCGTCGGGAAAGCGCACGAGTAAGATGCGAGTCGCTGCGTCGCGCTCGTTCTGGAAGAGGAGTTCGCCACCGTGTCTCGCCGTCGCCGCCGACGCCGCCTCGGCAAACGCTGCGTAACGATCAGCATCGTGAACTCTGATGCGAATCATCTTGTAGACCGCCATCCATGCCTCCTCTGGTGGACGAGCGTATGCGGTGCACATGGAACTGCCGGTCACCCAAGTTGGACAGCCTACTGCCGCAAGACAAGGGAAATCCACCATTCTGGAACGACTTGGCAGTCCGCAGATAGGCATTACGGCTTCGGTGGTGTTCGAGTTTCAACAGGTGGGGCGAGCCGCTTCCGAGCCTGTCAACCCCGTCCGGGGTTCGGCGGACCGCGCCGTCCACGCCGCCGATGTGGCCCGTCCCGCCGCCCCGGCCCCTTGCCTGCGAGGACCGCCTGCGGGGTGTCCTCGGCGACCGGATCGAGGGCGTCCGCAGGGGGCTGACTGCGCTGAACAGGACGCGCCGCTCGCCTCAGGGGCCGGGCCTCTACCGGACATTCTGCGGCAACCGTCTCACGGTGACGACCGGGACATCGAACTCGTCCGTGTCGAGGAAGGCTGCCAGACCGTCCGGACCAAAGGCGTCCGGCATTTCGAGGCGTCCGTCAGGGAAAGTGCCGATGTAGCGCCCGTCCGGTGTGAGTACGTCGATCGGACCCGGCTCGCTTGCGCCCGGCACCGTGCTCCGCCCGACCCACAGGTTACCATCCCAAGTTACGCGGAGAGCCGCAATGACGGGCACTTCGGGGAAAAACTGCATGTTCTCGATCGCTTCCAGGTGAACGGATCGAAAGCGATCAAGCAACGCTTGGACCGTTGGTGGCACCTGTTGTCCTGCGGGGACCGCATCCTCCTGATTGCGGCGCGCTTCGAGGCGGATCTCGCGCTCCGTGCGTCTGATCTGCTCAGTCGCCGGCAGGGGCCGCAGAGGTCGCCGAAGGATGTGTGAGACCGCGCCGAGAGTGTCGGCGAGCTTGATGGCCCAAGCGGAGGAATCCGCAAAGGCGACGCCGCCCGTAGGCAGCGCATCGTACAGCACTTAGGGTTCGAATCCCCACACCTCGCCTACCACATCCTCGACATCTCCGAATCGGGGGCCTTGGTTCTCCAGGCCGGGGGGTTTCCAAGCCTCCAGCAGAGTCCGCTCCGCCACGTCTTCCGAAGACAGGTTGACATGTACGATGGAGCGCCCGCTCCGCCCAATGAGCGTCCAAGCGTCCGTCCGTTGCGGGCGGAGGCCCGGGCGGGTCGTGATTCCGAAGCCCGCGCTCACCTCGCGCACCATGCGGTCGAAATCGCCACGTGGATCGAACACGTGGTATGCCTGATGCATCACGTCTTCGACCGCGCTGCGGCCGTCTTCCCACACGATGAGCTGCACGGCCGCCCGGAACTCCCCCGGACCCTGACCGACACGGCCAAAGTCGCGTACGTGCGTCCCGGCGGCGTCAACGACAACGACTCGCCCACCGCCACCAGTCCCCGGGCCGTCCAGCAGATGGAGGTTCCCCGCACCGTCGAAGCCCATGCTCCGGATCGAGGAGAACTCTTCCCATCGGGCCGCCGCTTCCGCCGATCCAAGTCGGTACACCAACTCTAAGTCCGCTGGGAGTGGAATGTCCTCGGCAGGCAGATCGACGACCTCTTGGGCACCTCCGCCGCTCGCTCCCCGGAATCCAACGGACGCGATGGCGACAGAGATTCCACAGACGGCCCGAATCGCTCGCGCCTTCCGATGCATCGCTGTCACCCCTCCGGCTGGCTTCAGGTCCCGACTCGACCGAATCCACCTACCATCGCGGAGGAAGATGAGACCACGCAAGGCGTCAACCACGCGCTCTGCGGACGTTCGACAACCCTGCCGCAGGACGATGCCCTCGGGTGCCTTCGGCCGCTCGGATGGCCTTCCCGCAAGGGATCTCTGGTTCGGGAGCGACCCCCGGGAAGGCAGGGACGAGGGTGTGAATCCACACTCGTCGCTACGCCGCATCAAGCCCTCGGGGCGGGGGGTCGCTCCCGACCCCGCCCGAGCGGCCCGTTCGGCAACGGGCGGCCGGACGACCGAACCGCAAGGCGTTGCCTTCCCTGCGGATGAGTGACAAGGCCCGTGTGAATCCCGAGAGCTCCAAAGTGTGAATCGCACCCCCACGTCGATTTCACGCTCCAGCACGGCGTAACCGGG
>CAZTOF010000788.1:0-1588 GCA_964615515.1 uncultured Gemmatimonadaceae bacterium | reverse complement strand
GCTCGTGTCCGGCACCCCCGGCAGGCTCTCGACCGTCCGCCACGTCCCGCCCCCGTCCTCGGTCACCTGCACCAGCCCGTCGTCGGTCCCCACGTAGATCAGCCCTTCGACGAAGGGCGACTCCGATATCGACACGATGTGCCCGAACGGCGAGGTCGACCGGTTCTTCGCCACCGCGTCCACGCTCCACACCCGCCCCATCACCTCGAGTTGGTTGCGGTCGAGATTCCTCGAGAGATCCCCCGAGACCGCGCGCCAACTCGACCCCTGGTCGTCGCTCCGGAAGAGGATCTGTGCACCGAAGTAGAGACGGTTGTTGTCGTGCGGCGACATGATCAGCCCCGCGTCCCAGTACCAGCGGAGCGGCGGCCCGCCCGGTTCCGGCTGCGGCTGGATGTCGAGCCGCTCCTTGCTGCCCCGGTCGAAGCGCGAAATCACCCCGTACTGCAGCTGCGAGTAGATGATGTCGGGGTTCTCGGGGTCGACCACCGGGTCGAAGCCGTCGCCGCCGAGCGTCACGTACCAGTCGGAGTTGCGGATCCCGCCGCCGAGCGTCTGCGAGGGCCCGCCCAGCGTGTTGTTGTCCTGCGTGCCGCCGTAGACGTAGTAGAAGGGCTCGTCGTTGGAGGTGGTGACCTTGTAGAACTGGGTCAGCGGCATGGAGAAGTGCCGCCAGCTGCCGCCGAAGTCGAAGGTCTCGTAGAGCCCGCCGTCGTTGCCCACGATGAGGTGCTCGGGGTCGTTGGGGTCGAAGGCCATGGCGTGGTAGTCGACGTGGACCCCCCGGGTGGGGAGCCGGCCCCAGGTGTTGCCGCCGTCGTCGGACATCTCCAGGAAGGTGTCGAGCGAGTAGATGCGGTCCAAGCGGTGGGGGTCGGCGTAAAGCTCGTGGTAGTACATCGCCGCCCCGGACTGGTAGCGCGAGGTGCGGCTCCAGCTTTCGCCCATGTTCTCGCTGCGGAAGGTGCCGCCGTCGTTCCCCGACGCCTCGACGATTGCGTAGAGCACGTCCGGGTCGATCGGCGAGATCGCCATCCCGATCCTGCCCTTGTCGCCGGAAGGGAGTCCCCGGTTGATCTCGCGCCAGGTGTTCCCGCCGTCGGTGGACTTGTGGATCCCGGACCCGGGCCCGCCGTCGATCATCGTCCACTGGTGGCGCCGCCGCTGCCACGAGGTGGCGTACATCACGCCGGGGTTGCGCGGGTCGAAATGGACCTCGTTGACGCCGGTGTGCTCGTCGATCTCGAGGACGAGTTCCCACGTTTCGCCGCCGTCGGTGGTGCGGTAGAGCCCGCGCTCCCCGCCCGCGGCCCAGAGGGGACCCTGCGCGGCCACGTAGACCGTGCGGGAATCGTCCGGGTGGATCGCGATCATCCCGATGTGGCGCGAGGTCTCCAGCCCCATGTTGGTGAACGAGCGCCCCCCGTCGACCGACTTGTAGACCCCGTCCCCGTATCCCACCGAGCGCTGGCCGTTGTTCTCGCCGGTCCCGACCCAAAGCGTGAGGCGGTCGTTCGGGTCTAGGGCGATCGCGCCGATCGAGTAGGAGCCGTAGTTGTCGAAGATCGGCGTCCAGGTGGTCCCCGCG
>CAZTOF010000787.1:0-2503 GCA_964615515.1 uncultured Gemmatimonadaceae bacterium | reverse complement strand
AAAGTGGATGCTCTGGGAGGAGTGCGGACACCGCTGTCCGTATACAGGCGACTCCATCTGTTTCGACGACCTTTTCGGTACGGGCAAGTTCGAGGTGGAACACATCTGGCCGCGGTCCCTCTCCCTCGACGACAGCTTCAGGAACAAGACCCTGTGCCGAAGGGACGTCAACGCTCGCAAGGGCAACCGGATTCCCTACGATTTCTTCCGCAACGACCCGGACGAATGGGCGGCCGTGGCCAACCGGCTCCATGAAATGAAGGCCCCCAGGGGAGGAATTGGCATGTCCTCCGGGAAGATCAGGCGGTTTCTGGCTGAGTCCATCCCCGAGGATTTCGCAACCCGGCAACTCAACGACACCGGCTACGCAGCTCGAGAGGCCGTCACCTACCTGAAAATGCTCTGGCCCGACGCCGGGCCGGAAGCGCCTATAAAAGTGCAAGCCGTATCGGGGCGGGTCACCGCGCATCTTCGCCGACTATGGGGCCTCAACAACATCCTCGCCGACGACGGTGAGAAGACCCGCGCCGATCACCGCCATCACGCGGTCGATGCGTTGACGGTCGCCTGTTCCCACCCCGGTGTGACGCAGCGACTCTCGCGGTACTGGCAGGACGAGGACAATCCGGGCGCGTCCAAGCCGCAACTCCCTCCGCCCTGGGCAGCGATTCGAATTGACGCCGAACAGGCTGTCGCGGACATTGTGGTGTCCCATCGCGTCCGCAAGAAGCTCTCCGGGCCCCTCCACAAGGAGACGGTTTACGGCGATACGCAGGAGACTGTCTCCGGTACAGGAGGACAAAGTTATCGAGTTTTCGTTTCGCGCAGAAACGTCGAAGATCTGAGCAAGAGCGATTTGTTGGAAAAGAACAAGGAGCTCTGGCCCGACCCGAAGCTGCGGGAAATTATCGTGGCGTGGGTGAACAAGCACGGCGGCGGCGACCCGAACAAGGCCTTTCCGCCCTATCCGAAGCGTGGCCGGAAGGGTCCAAGAATCCGACGGGTGCGTCTGCGAAAGAAACAGCAAGTCGACCTGATGGCGAAGGTCTCGACGGGCTACGCCGATTTGGGCAATAACCACCACATCGCGATCTATCGACTGCCTGAAGGGAAGGTCGAGCACGAAGTGGTAAGCCTGATGGAGGCGTCACGCCGTCTGGCCCGACGCGAACCTGTTGTGCGCCGTGATCGCGGCGATGGCGCTCAGTTCTTGATGTCGCTCTCTCCCGGCGACTCATTGCGGCTCGCGAGGAACGGTGCGACGAGCGTGCGAGTCGTCTCCGGTGTCTGGGGGAACGGCCAAGTCGTGATGACAGAGCACAACGACGCAGCAAGGGCCACCGAGTTTCGCCCCGGCCCGAATGCTATCGTCTCGAACGGCGGGACCAAGATTTCCGTCGATCCGGTTGGCCGCATCCGTTCTGCCAGTGACTGAGTCCCCGTAACGATGATCCGACGAACTGTCGAGTTTTCGACCTTTGGAACTCGGCTCTCGGTCGCCCATCGCCAGCTTGTGGTTGAGCGGCCCGACCTGCCAAAGGCGACGCTGCCGATCGAGGATCTGGGTGTCGTGATCGTGGACGATGTGCGGGCTACCTACACACAGTCGGTCTTTCTCGAACTGCTGGAAGCGGGCGCTACGGTCATGGTCACCGGCCGCGATCACCTGCCCGCCGGAATGATGCTTCCCCTCGATGCGCATCATGTCCAGACCGAACGGCACCGCGCCCAGGTCGAGACCAGCCTGCCGGTACGCAAACGGGCATGGCAGGCGATCGTGCGGGCCAAGATCCTTCAGCAAGCGACCGTGCTGTCCCACTTCACCGGGGATCACGGCGGTCTTGCGCCGATGGCTCGGCGTGTACGTTCCGGCGACCCTGAAAACCTGGAGGCACAGGCCGCGCAGAGGTATTGGCCAAGGCTGTTTGGACCGGCATTCCGCCGTCAGCGCGGAGCCGAAGGAGTGAACGCGCTGCTGAACTATGGCTATGCGGTAGTCCGCGCGGCAGTCGCTCGGGCCATCGTCGCGGCGGGCTTGATTCCGTCTCTTGGCGTTCACCATCGCCACCGCGGTAATCCGTTCTGTTTGGCGGACGATCTGTTGGAGCCATACCGGCCGTACGTGGACTGGCGGGTCCGTCAATTGGCCAGCGAGGATGCCGAATGTGTGCCCGACTTGGCCGAACGGTCAACCCGCGCCGAACTCCTATCCCTGCTGAACGAGACGATTCTAGTCGGCGGTCGCCGGGAACCTCTGCTGCTTGCCCTCCATACCAGCGCGGCATCGCTGTGTCGAGCCTTGACCGGCGGTGACCGGAGCCTCTCGCTTCCCGAAGGTCTCCCGGTGGAACCCGACCTGGTAGAGGCAGCGGAAGTCGGTTGATACCCCGACTGGGGGGGGGGGGGGGTGATAAAATCAAATCCGTGGGGCTGGCGTTCAATGTGGGTAATCGCGATGTTTGACTTGCCCACGGACACGCCCAAGGAAAGGCGAGCCTACACC
>CAZTOF010000786.1:0-4613 GCA_964615515.1 uncultured Gemmatimonadaceae bacterium | reverse complement strand
GTCGCACGCCCCCCCGCCGCCCACGGCCCCTTGCGCGCCCACTCGCGCAGCTGGAAGAGGAAGAGGAGGTTCCTGCACTGCGGAGATACGATCAGCTCCGCGGCTGCCCTCGCCTCCAGTTCCAGGCCGGCCTCGGCCGACCTTCCCACCCCCCTGCGAACCACCTCCAGGATCTTCAGCGGGGCCGGGTAGTGACCGCCGGTGCTTGCCAGAACCCGCTTCCGGGCACCCCGCAGCACGAGGGCCCGTCCGGGGGGCGTCCCGTCCAGGATGCGCCCGGCGATGCCGCGCCGCCGTGTCCCAGCTGCGGGCGACCGCTCACCCGCGCCGCGGGCACCACCGCGCGAACGCTTCCGCCCTTCGCCGCCGCCCGACCCCACCAACCCCCGTGCGAAGTCAAGGCTCCGTTCCTCGAACTGGCGGCCGGGGAAGACCTGGTGCACCAGTCCGATGCGCCTTGCCTTCGACACGCGCGCCGGCTTGCCCGCAAGCATCAGGCCCAGCGCCGCGCGGAGTCCGACAAGCCGTGGCAGGCGGGTCGTTCCCCCCCACGCGGGGAGAATCCCCAACTGGACCTCGGGGAGACCGATGCGGGTACGGTCGCCGTCGTCGCAGACACGGTAGTCGCAAGCCAGCGCCAATTCGGTGCCGCCCCCGAGGCAGATGCCCCGGATGGCGGCGACGCTGGGTACCGGGAGCGCGGCGATGCGCCCAAAGAGCGCCTGCCCCGCGCGCGCCGCTTCCGCCGCCCTGCTCCGGTCGCCGGATTCGGCGACGGCGGCGATGGCCGGAACATCGGCGCCGGCGATGAACGAGTCCGGCTTCGCGGACCGGATCACGAGTGCGTGCAAGGTGCCCGCGTCGGTAGCCTCGGCCGCCTGCCCGACGACCTCCCCGAGGGTCCGCAGGACTTCCTCGGTAAGGATGTTGTGGGCCCGGTCGGGGTCGTCGAAGGTTATCCTTCCGACACCGTCCGCGCCGACCTCGAAGCGGGGACTCACGGACCGCAACCCCACATTCGACACGCGGTTCCGGTGTCAGTCCCGGGAGGTTCCCGGCCGGGAGGAATCCGCTCCACGGGCTGTCGGCCGTGGGGGGTTGAACTTTAGAAGATCGGCCTCTTTTCGGCGTTGCCGGGTGTAAGCTCCACCACCTTCGGTTCACCCCGCACCGCGGTGACCGGGACGTTCCAGTAGAACTCGTGGTTGGGCAGTTCGTGGCGGGCGTGCACCCAGTATTCGCCCGGCGGAACGTCGAACATCCCCTGGCCGTCGACGCCGGTGGTGTCGGCGTGTTCCTCGAGACCGGTTTCCTCGAACCTGGCGTCGGCCACCACGTCGAAATCCTCGAATGCCTGGCCCGCCCAGTCCTGCCGGATGATGCGAACCGCGTCCATCTTCTCGTTGGTCTCCTGCTGCAGACTGTCGAACCGCTGGAAGAGCGACGCCTTGCGGCGGTCCACCTGCTGGTATTCCCTGTCCCACCGTTCCCACTCGTCGTAAATCGTCTCGTAGCGAGTCATGCCCCGGTTCAGCTCCGCGAGCTCGTCATTCAGGTTGTTCAGGGTGTCGCGCAGGAAGTTCCAGCGGTCTTCCGCGTCGCGCCACGCCTGCTGGGCGGCGGCGATCTCCTCCTGTGCGGCCACCAGCTCCGGGGGGATCTCCGGTTCCGGGGTGTCCGCGGCGGCGGTCAGCGAGTCGAAGATGAAATCCCGGTCATAGGGCAGCAGGCGAACGACGACAGCGTCCAGGAGGGTCGGTCCTTCCCCACCCTCGTCGTCGAGCTTGACGATGACCGTAACGTGCGCCGGTCCGCATGCCGCGAGGACCAGGGTCGCGAAGGTGGCCGTCAATCCAAAAGCGGTTCTGCGTCGCATCGTGACTTCAACTCCCTGAGTGTGCCCGGATAGGTGGCGGCCAATTCCTCATGGAGGGATCGGCCCAGACAAAACGGTGGCCCAAGGTAGGGACGGAATCGGCGTGATTCAAGGCCGGGTTCGCGCCGCGGGTGCGTCTTCCCTGCGGATGAACCTCAAAGGGTTCACGGCCTGGTTTTCCACATGAATCTCAAAATGCACGTGTGGCGCCGTGCAGATGCCCGTACACCCGACGTGGGCGATGACTTCCTTGCGCTTGACGCGCTGGCCGGCATACACGAGCAGCCTGGATGCGTGCGCGTACCGGCTGACCATCCCGAAGCCGTGGTCGATGTCGACCATGTAGCCGTAGCCCGGCCTCTGCCCCGCGAAGGTCACCACACCGGGCCCGCTCGCGACGATCGGGGTGCCGTACACGGTGCTGATGTCGATGCCCCGGTGCGGGAGATAGCTCTTGTGGACCGAGTGAAACCGCCTGTGACTGAAATGGCTGGAAAGACGGAAGACGCCCACCGGGAAGATGGACGGCATGGCCTCCAGCCGTTCCCACTTGTCCTCCATGATGGCGGACGTCTCGTCGAAACTCTCTTCCAGCAGGTCGGCCTTGCGTTCGAGGAACCCGAGGTCGTAGCGAATGGCGTACGCCATCTCCGAGGCTTCGGGATCGAGAGTCCAGAGTTCGTCATCGCCCGGGGACGCCAATCCCGGACCGCCGACGCCCACCTCGAGCACCTCGTCGTCGAGGCCGATCCGGCCCGCCAGCATCCGTGCCTGCCTGTCCTTCTCGGTCAGGGTGGCGATACGGTGCTCGAAGTCCCCGATCCTCTCACGGTAGCTCGCCAGTTCCTGTTCGAGGAGCTGGTTCTCGCGCGCCATGAGCGCGGCCCGGACGCGCACGCCGGAATCGTGGAAGAAAAAGGCCGCGGCACCGAGAAAGAGGGCGAAGAATACCCCCAAACCGATCAGCACCGGGCGCACCGCCCTTAGCGGCAGGGAATACTGCCGCACAGAATTGGCCTCTCCGCGAAGGAAGAGGAGCGTCCACCGTTCACGTATCATCGCGGGGTAGCTTACAGGCTGATCGGTCTCGGGGCAAGAAAACGTATGTTTCCCAAACTAACACGATTCGGACTCGACGCGAGGGAACAGCGGTCGTCCCACCGTCACAGAGCGTCCTCCGATCTCCAGCGCGGCCAGCTCCGCAAACCGCGGAACACCGTCCAAACCCAATCTTCTGGCCAACTTACGGGCCCTGCGCGGGGCTACGGGCTCGAACATGGCCGCCAGCACCGCCAGAGTGCGAACCAGCGTGGCCAGGGTGCGGTCGAGCTCGTCTCCGCCATCGGGATCGCGGGCCAACACCCAGGGCTCCTTCGCTTCCACGAATCCGTTTGCCCCCCTCGCAAGGTCCATCGCGGCCGCGAACCCCTCGTGCAGGCGGTAGCCCTCGATTCCCGCGCGATAGGCCGAAAGCGCCTCCGTCGTCTCTCCGGCGAGTCCGTCGGCGGGCCCGTCGGGAACGGTGCCCCCACGGTAGCGTCTCACCATCGAGAGGGTGCGATGGGCCAGGTTGCCCAGGATGTTGGCGAGTTCGTCGTAGCGGGTCAGAAACCGGTCCGGGGTGTACGACGCGTCCTGCCCGGTGGGCATCTCGCGCATCAGGTACCAGCGCACGGCGTCGGTGCCGAACCGCTCCCTCAGGTCGAGCGGGTCCACCACGTTGCCGAGCGACTTGGACATCTTCGTGTCTCCGACCACCCACCACCCGTGGGCGAGGATCCTGCGGGGCAGCGGCAGGTCGGCCGCCATCAGCAGCGTGGGCCAGTACACGGCATGCGTGGTGAGGATGTCCTTCCCCATGAGGTGAACGTCGGCGGGCCAGCGGGAGGGGCGCAGGCCACCGAAGCCGCGCTCGTCCTTCGGGGCGGCGGGGTCGATGGCGCCCGACGCGGTCACGTAGTTGGTCAGCGCGTCGACCCACACGTAGCAGACCTGCGCGTCGTCCCACGGCAGCGGGATCCCCCAGTGAATGCGCGAGCGCGGCCGCGAGATCGACAGGTCGGCGAGCGGCTGGTTCAGGAAGCCAAGGACCTCGTTGCGGCGGGTGACGGGCAGGATCCACTCCGGGTTGCCCTCGATGTGACGAACCAGCCGTGCCTGGAAGCGGCTCATGCGGAAGAACCAGTTCTTCTCGCGGATGCGCTCCACCGGCCCCCCGGCGATCGGGTCGACGCGGTCGGGGCCGATCTCCTTCTCGGTGAAGTAGCGTTCCTGCCCGACCGAGTACCACCCCGCGTATTCGGCCTCGTAGATGTGCCCGTTGTCGTGGAGGCGTTCCAGCAGCGCCGTGACCACCGCGCGGTGTTCGGCCTCGGTCGTGCGGATGAAGCGGTCGTGCGAGATGCCCAGCCCCGCCCACGCCGCCTGGAAGCGGCCCGCCATGAGATCGCAGAGCTCCAGCGGCGACATCCCCTGTTCGGCCGCCGCCTCCTGGATCTTCTGGCCGTGCTCGTCGGTGCCCGTGAGGAAGAGGACGTCCTGGCCGGCGCGGCGGCGGTAGCGCGCGATCACGTCGGCGAGGATCGTGGTGTAGGCGTGGCCGATGTGCGGCTCCCCCGAGGCGTAGTAGATCGGCGTGGTGAGATAGAACGAAGCCACCGGATCACCTCCCCCGCCGGGCCGGCCAGGACGTCCTCTTCCTCACGGGCACCGACGAGCACGGCCAGAAGATCCAGGA
>CAZTOF010000785.1:0-3253 GCA_964615515.1 uncultured Gemmatimonadaceae bacterium | reverse complement strand
CTGCTGGCGGGCGCCATCATGCTCCTCTTCGACCAGACGCTCGGCACCGGCTTCTTCAACCCGGCCGTTGGCGGCGATCCCATCCTCTGGCAGCACCTCTTCTGGTTCTTCGGCCACCCCGAGGTGTACGTGGTGCTGCTGCCGGCGATGGGCGTGGTGATCGAGATCATCGCCACCTTCGCGCGCAAGAAGGTCTTCGGCTACCGCATCGTGATCTTCACGGTGGTGGCCACGGGGGTGCTGAGCTTCTTCGTGTGGGCCCACCACCAGTTCATCGCGGGGATCGACCCGCGCATGGCGAACATCTTCACCATCACGACCCTGCTCATCTCGGTCCCCATCGCGGAGCTGTGCTTCGTCTACATCGCCACGCTCTACGGGGGATCCATCCGGCT
The DNA here is from genome assembly GCA_964615515.1 of uncultured Gemmatimonadaceae bacterium. Lineage (GTDB taxonomy): Bacteria > Gemmatimonadota > Gemmatimonadetes > Longimicrobiales > Gaopeijiaceae > Bin94. Next base: position 2,858 of record CAZTOF010000785.1, on the reverse strand, counting down.
CACCACGCCCATGCTCTGGGCGCTCGCCTTCGTGGCCGAGTTCCTGATCGGAGGCGTGACCGGGATCTTCCTCGGCGCGGCGGGCTCGGACATCTACTTCCACGACACCTACTTCGTCCTGGCCCACTTCCACTACACCTTCTTCCCGATCGCCATCATAGGGACCTATGCGGCCTTCACCTACTGGTTCCCCAAGATGTTCGGGAAGATGATGGACGAGCGGCTGGGCAAGTGGCACTTCTGGCTCACGATCATCCCCTTCAACATGATCTTCATCCCGCTCTTCGTGCTCGGGATGGGGGGTCAGCACCGCCGCATCTCCAACTACTCGGGCTTCTCCGAGCTGGCGCGCGACGGATTCCAGGACATCCGGGTGTTCGCCACGCTTTCGCTGCTGGTCATGCTCGCCGCGCAGTTGATCTTCTTCTACAACTGCTGGAAGACCTGGCGCTCCGGCCCCAAGGCGCCGAAGAACCCCTGGAAGGCGAACTCTCTGGAATGGACCACCGAGTCGCCGCCGCCGCACGGCAACTGGCATCCCGACGCGATGCCGGTCGTGTACCGGGGACCCTACGAATTCAGCGTGCCCGGCCGCGAGGACGACTACTGGCCGCAGAACGAACCCCCCCGGCGAGGCTCCTGATGCCCCTCACGCAGCTGCGTTTGCCCTGTTCACCTGAACCCTCGGGGGCCACCTCATGAGGCCCATCGCGACGACCCGCGCCGCGACCGGGATCGCCACCGGCAAGCTCGCCGTCTGGTGGGTGCTGGCCTCCGAAGTGGTCATCTTCGGGGGACTGCTGGCGTCGTACGTCATGTTCCGTCTGGGACACCCCGAGTGGGCGGACGCCGCCGCGGTCACCAACACGACCATCGGCGCCGTCAACACCCTCGTGCTGCTCACCTCCAGCCTGACGGCAGTGCTGGCCCATCAGGCGGCCGAGCGGGGGGACGGTCCGAAGGCGGCGCGCTACCTGTACTTCACGATCATGGGCGCCGCCACCTTTCTCGGGATCAAGACCTACGAGTGGTGGTACGAGATCTCCCACGGATACACGATCACCTCAAACGGATTCTGGGCGTTCTACTACTCCGCGGCGGGGCTCCACGCCTTCCATGTGATCGCGGGCGCCGTGATCATGGCCATCGTCGCGCGGGACGCCGCGAAGAACCTCGAACTCCACCGGGTCGAGCTGATCGGGATCTATTGGCACTTCGTCGATATCGTCTGGATCTTCCTCTTCCCCCTGCTCTACATCGCGAAATAGCCCATGGCCGGTCACTCGGAAGATCGCGGAGGACTCCTCGGCAACCACTACGTGAGGATCTACGCGCTGCTGCTGGTGCTGCTGGCGGTCAGCATCGCGGGACCTCTGGTGGGCGAGAGACTCGACATGGAGATCTCGATCTTCGGGTACCGGATCGGCCTAGGCATCACGCTGACGCTGATTACGGCCTTCGGGATCGCCATCTGGAAGGCGTCGCTGGTGGTGAAGCACTTCATGCACCTGTCCATCGAGCGGCCGATCGCGAAGATGTTCCTGGCCGCGTCGGTCCTGCTGCTCGCGCTCTTCTGGGGCGGCGTGGCCCCGGACGTGCAGTTGCACGACGGACGCATGTGGGAGAACCTGGCCGCCAAGGCGGCGGTGGACCGGGGGATCGTGGACGAGCACGCCGCGGATGACGGACACGGGGCGGACGCCGAACACTCCGGGGATGTCGCCCATGTGAGTCTGGTGCCCACCCACAAGTCGACCGACAACCTGCTCCCCGGCGGCTACAACCTGGCGCACGCGGGGTTCTGGACGGTGCTGATCCTGGTCGCGATAGGCACCAACGCGGTGGCGATCATGCTCTCGATCGGGGTGCTGTTGCTGCTCTTCGAGACGCTGAGCCACATTCCGCTCGTGAGGGGCGTGCTGGGGCCGATCGTGGGCATGGTCCTGAGGCTGCCGGGGGTGAGAAGGCTGCAGACGCGTCTGGCGGGGGCGCTGGAGGGGTAGGGGGGAAGCGGCGTGAGCGTTGATGCGCTGATGCGCCCGGTACGTGTGAGCCGGCGGTGAGCGGGCGGCAAGAAGACGGAGGCCGGAAATGACCGCACGGGCGACGATTCTGCCGTTCCGGCCGAAGCCGCGCCGCGCCGAGAAGGTGATCTCGAACGGCGTGCTCGGCATGCTCCTCTTCGTCTTCGTCGAGGTCATGCTCTTCGCCGGGTTCATCTCGGCCTTCGTGATCATCAAGTCGCGGGCCGTGGGTTCGGTGTGGCCGCCGCCCAACCAGCCGCGCCTGCCCTTCACAGAGACGGCGGTCAACACGTCCGCGCTGCTCGCGAGTGGAATCGTGCTGCTGATCGCGCACCGGACGTACCAGCGCGGGAACCGGTCGATCGGCGGGCTGCTGGCGGTGGCGACGGTGCTGGGAGGTGTGTTCGTCGCGCTGCAGGGCGTCGAGTGGCTCGCCCTGATCCGGGAGGGGCTCACGCTGACGTCGTCGACGTACGGTGCCCTGTTCTACACGATCATCGGGGCGCACGCGCTGCACGCCGTGGCCGCGATCGGCGTCCTGGCGTGGGCGTGGCTGCGGCTGATGGCGGGGCGGCTGTCCCGCGAGGCGATGTCGACGGTGGCGCTGTTCTGGTACTTCGTCGTGGTGGTGTGGCCGTTTCTGTACTTTCAGGTGTATCTGTAGGGGGCTGCGGTGAGATCTCGTGCATTCATGGTTGCCCTGGTCGCGGCCGCCGTCATCCTGACAGCGGTGTCCCCCGAGGCCGCACACGCGTGTCCCGTGTGCTTCGACCGGGACGACGAGGCGCGGATCGCCTTTCTGGCCACGACGGGGCTGCTGACGCTGCTGCCGCT
>CAZTOF010000784.1:0-5552 GCA_964615515.1 uncultured Gemmatimonadaceae bacterium | reverse complement strand
GTCCTGCACGGGACCATGGGCTCCGGGGAAGGTTGATGGCCGGCGCGGTGCGGGGGTCGGTGCGTGAGTACTGGACCGGTGGCCGGCGCGGTCCCGGGGCCGCGTTGCTCGGCGCGGCGCTGTTGCCCGCGGAGGCGATGTTCCGGACCGCCGTCGCGGCGCGAAGCGCGTGGTACGGGCGCGCCCGTCTTCCGTCGCCGCCGATTCCGGTGGTTTCGGTGGGCAATCTCACGGTGGGCGGGACCGGCAAGACGCCGGTGGTGCGCTGGCTGGGCGACTGGTTCCGGGAGCGGGGCGCGGAGGCGGCGGTCGTCGTGCGCGGCTACGGCCGGGACGAGGTGATGCTGTATCGGCGGTGGTTCGGACCCGGGGCGGTGTTCGTCGGAGCCGATCGGCGCGAGGGAGTCCGGGCGGCTGCGGCGAGCGGTTGCGACGTGGCTCTCCTGGACGACGGCTTCCAGCATCGCCGGGTTCGCCGGAAGCTGGACCTGCTGCTCGTCGCCGCCGAAGATCCGTGGCGGGTGCGGCTGCTGCCCCGGGGGCCGTACCGGGAGACCCTCGCCGCGGCGCGGCGCGCCACCCATGTGCTGGTGACCCGGCGCACCGCCTCCCGTGCGGCGGCGGCCGCCTGGTGCGAGCGATTGTCGCGTTCCGCCCCCGGCGTTTCCATAGTGGAAGCGGAGATGAGGATGGGGGGATGGCGGGACTTGGCCGGGGGTCCCGCCGCCCCGCCCCTCGGGGACGTCCTCGCGGTCTGCGCGATCGCCCGCCCCGGTGCGTTCGCGACCGGTTTGGCCGAACTGCTGCCCGGTTCGGACGTCGAGTTGGCGGCCCACCCGGACCACCATGCCTACACGCGCCGCGACGTGGCCGGGCTGCTGGCGCGGCTGGGAGGGCGGACGATCGTGTGCACGGCGAAGGATGCCGTCACGCTCGCGGCCTATCCCGAACTCGGCGGTCACTGCGTCGTGGTGGGGTTCGGGGTCGCCGGAGAGCCCGCCCCGCCCCTGCTCTATGCGCTGGAGGGTGTTCTTCACCGGGCTGCCGCGTGCGCGTCTCGATAGTGGCCGTGGGCAAGGCGAAGTCCCTCGCCCCCGTAATCCGGGACTACGAGGCGCGCGCGGGTCGCTACTGGGCGCTGGAAGTCACGGAGGTGCGGCAGGGCAGCGGCAAGGAGGCTTCCCGGGTCGTGCGGGCCGAAGCGGCCGCGATCCGCGCCCGCCTGCGTCCGGGATTCGCGCGGGTGGCCGTGACCCGCGGCGGCGAGCACCTTTCGTCACCGGCTCTGGCCCGGTGGCTCGAGCGGCTTGGCGAGGGGCCGTCGCCCGGCGTTCACTTTCTCATCGGCGGAGCCTTCGGGCTCGACGAGGAACTGGTGGAGTCATGTGGCTTTCGCCTGTCGCTGTCGGCCCTGACCCTTCCGCACGACCTCGCGCGGCTGCTGCTCCTGGAGCAGTTGTACCGGGCCGGGACGATTCTGGCCAACCATCCCTACCACAAGGGACCGCGGTGAGACCACGGTGAAACGCAAGTCCTGGTTCCGCGACTGGTTCGGCAGCGAGTACCTGGCGCTCTACCCCCACCGGGATCGCGCCGAGGCCCGCAGCGCAGTCGCCCTGCTCCGCGAGGCCGTCGCCCTCGGCCCGGGTGCCCGCGTCCTGGACGTGGGCTGCGGTCCGGGGAGGCACCTGGGCGAACTCGGCCGCATCGGGTGCCGCGCCACGGGGCTCGACCTGTCCCGGCGCATGATTCAGGCGGCCCGCGCCGCCGCGCCGGGGGCCCGCCTGGTTCACGCCGACATGCGGTCGCTACCGTTTCGGAGCGCGGGGTTCGATGTGGCGACCTCGTACTTCACCTCTTTCGGATACTTCGATGACGAGGACGACGACCTGAGCGTACTGTCGGAGGTGCGAAGAGTTCTCAAGAGCGGTGGATGGTATCTGCTCGACTTTCTCAATGCGGACGAGGTTGTGGCCAACCTCCGCGCGGACGACCGGCGCACGGTGTCCGGACTCGAGGTCGTTCAGCGCCGCCGCCTCGTCGACGGAGGACGAGTGATCGAAAAGACCATCCGGATCGACGCCGGCGGAAGCGTCCCCGCTCGCGAATTCCTGGAGCGGGTCCGGCTGTACCGGCCGGGGGACCTGGAAGCGATGCTGCTGCGAACGGGTCTCAGCCCAGGCCCGGTCTTCGGGGGGTACGACCGGTCACCCTACACTTCAACTTCTCCCCGTTATATCGTTTTGGCCCAAGCATGTACGTGACGATGGCCCCAGCCGGGTTCCGCAGTCCGCCGACAAGAGCCGCCCGGGCATCCAGCGTGGTGAGGCGTACGGCTGCGCTCGGCGTCGCTCCTCGGGCGAACAGCTCTGCCATTGGGCCATCGTCGCGCCTTGCCAGCCCGGCAGATCGCCGCTCTCGGTGCTCGCGCGACTTGGTCCACGGACCGCTACGGCGGCAACGGGGGCGGCCCCGGCGGCGGGCGGCAGCGGCCTGATGCGCCTGCTTGCGCGACCCCTGGGCGGATCCCGGCTCGTTCGGGAGTACCTGGACGGAAACGAGGCGGCGAACGCCTTCTTCCGCGGGTCGCCCTTCCGTGCGGAGAGCTACCGTGTGAAGGCGCGGGAGCTGGACCGGGCAAGAGGTCCCGGGGCTTTGGCCACCGCCGCGGAGGTCGTGCGGCCGGCCGGGCCCCGCGCGGAGCACGCGCTGAACCGGGTGGTCGGGGCAGGAGGGTACTTCGTCACCACGGGCCAGCAGCCGGGGCTGTTCGGGGGACCGCTGTACAGCCTCTACAAGGCGCTGACCGCGGTGAGACTCGCGGAGGAGCTGGAACGCCTCCTGGCCCGTCCCGTGATGCCGCTCTTCTGGGTGGCTTCCGACGACCACGACTGGGCGGAGGCCAACCACGCACACGTCGTGGACCAGGCCGGCGGGCTCGTGCGCCTCTCGCTGGGCAACCCGCCCTCCGGACCACCCCGGCCGCTGGGGCGCACCTGCGTGGGCGACGGGGTGGCGGCCGCGCTGGACGGACTGGCGCAGGCCTTTCCGCACAACGACTTCCACGCCTCCTACATGGCACGATTGCGGGACATCTTCCGGCCCGGGGCCACGATGGCGGCGGCGTTCACCGATCTTCTGGCGCAACTGCTCCCCGATACGACGCTCGGCCTGGTCGACGCGGGCCACCCCGTACTCAAGGAGGCCTGCAAGCCCCTTTTCCGCGCGGAGGCCGAGGAACCCCGGGCCAGTGCGTCGGTCCTGCGAGACATTTCCGGGGCCCTGGAGGCCGCCGGGTACGAGGTGCAGGCACCGCTCATCCCGAATGCGACCCTCCTCTTCGTCGACCTGGAGGGGGGCCGCGAGCGGCTGGATGCAATTGACGGCGGGTTCGGGCTCAAGCGCTCGGGCAAGGCGCTCTCCCGGCGGCGCGTTTTCCGTCTCATCGACGAGGATCCGGAATCCGTCTCGCCGAACGTGCTGCTCCGCCCGGTGGCCGAGAGCTTCCTCTTCCCGACGCTGGCCTACGTGGGGGGACCGGGGGAGCTGGCCTACTTCGGGCAGCTGGGCGGTCTCTTCCGCCGCCACGGAGTCGGCATGCCGGTCGTCGTCCCGCGGGCATCGCTGCTCGTGGTCGAGACCAGGGTGGCGAGGGTCCTGGAGACGTTCGCGCTGGCGCCCGACGAAGTACGGGAAGAGGACGCGCTCCTGAGTCGGCTGGCCAGGGACCGGTTGCCGGACGACGTGACCGCCGCGCTCGCGCGCTGGCGCGCCGCGGTCGAGGAGCTGGGGGGAGAGTTGGCTGCCGCGGTCGCCGCGGTCGACCCGTCGCTGAAGGGAGCCGTGAACAGGGCCGGAGGCGCGGGTCTGGCCGCCCTCGGTACCCTGGAGAAGAAGATCGTGCGGGCGGCAAGGCGAGGGAGCGACACCACCCGCGCCCGGATTCGCAGGGCAAGGGTGAACCTCTGGCCCGCCGGAAAGCCGCAGGACCGCATGCTGAGCCCGTTCCAGTATCTCATGCGGTACGGTCCCGAATTCCCGTCGCGGGCGCTGAAGGAAATCCGGCTCCTGCCGGCTGAGGACCCGGCTCCCGAGACGGAGCACTCGCCAGGGGGGACGTTTTGCCTCGCGTCGGGCGGAAGGGGTAGCTTTAGTTCATGGTTCCAACGATCGTCATTCTCGTGCTTCTGATACCGATTCTCGCGATCGTCCTGGACTCCGACGTGGGCAAGGCGATTGCCAGAAGGCTCGAAGGGGGCAAGCGGAAGAGCGGGGACGGCGGGGAGCACGACCGGCTGGTGTACCTGGAAAGCGAACTGGAGCGTCTGGGGCGAGAGGTGGGCCGCCTCGACGAGGAGAGCCGGTTCCTCCAGCAACTGCTCGCCGAGAGGTCCGAGACCGGCGCACTGCCGCACCCCGAGCGGACGGGGACTTCCGTCAAGGACTCCTGACGCGGGGCGGCGGCTTTTGGGGGCTCCCAGCGTAGCTGCAGGCATTCTGATCAGCCGGATCTTCGGATTCGGGCGCGAAGTCGTGTTCGCGCACTTCTTCGGGAACGGGGCGCTGGCGGACGCCTGGCGGGCCGCGCTGAGGATCCCGAACGTGATCCAGAACCTTCTGGGCGAGGGGACGTTGAGCGCCTCGTTCATACCCGTGTACGTGCGGTTGCTGCAGGAGGGGCGGGAAGAGGAGGCCGGCCGGGCCGCGGGAGCGGTCCTGGGGTTGCTGGCGGCGGTGGCGGGGGTGCTCGCCGCCCTGGGAGCCTGGGCGGCCCCCCTGTTGGCCAAGGTGGTGGCCACCGGTTTCGTCGGCGACGGGCGGGCCGAAATCCTGGTATCGCTTCTGCGCCTGCTCTTTCCCATGGCCGGCGTGCTCGTCGTCTCGGCCTGGGCGCTCGGGATTCTGAACAGCCACCGGCGCTTCTTCGTCGCCTACGTGGCACCGGCGCTCTGGAACCTGTCCATGATCGTGGCGCTGCTGGCGGCGGCCGGAACGGGTCTCCTGGGGGTCGAGCTGGTCTTCGCGCTGGCCTGGGGCGCACTGGCGGGAGGCGTGCTGCAGCTGCTCTTCCAGCTTCCGTTCCTGCTGCGCTTCCTGGGGCACGTCGTACCCTCGCTCAACACCCGGGTGACCGGTGTTCGCAAGGTCGCGGCCAATTTCCTGCCGGTGATGGCGGCCAGGGGTGCGGTCAATCTCAGCGCCCTCCTCGACACGAACCTGGCCTCGCGGCTGACTACCGGAGCCGTCGGCGTGATGGGGTATGCCCAGACGTTGTACCTGCTGCCCATATCGCTGTTCAGCCTCTCGGTTGCGGCGGCCGAGCTGCCGGAACTCGCCCGGGACCGGGCCGCCGGGCCGGGGGTGGTGAGGGACCGGGCGGAGCGCGCGGTGGCGACGGTGCTCTTCTGGCTGGTTCCCGTCGCGGTCGGGTATGTCGTCTTCCGGGAGGAGGTGATGGCCGTCTACCGGACGGGGGGGGCCTTCGGGGAGACGGACGCGACCGTCGCGGGGTGGGTCCTGGCCGCATACGCGCTCGGCCTGCCGGCTTCGGG
>CAZTOF010000783.1:0-5555 GCA_964615515.1 uncultured Gemmatimonadaceae bacterium | reverse complement strand
GTGCTCGAAGTGGGCCGACAGCGACCCGTCCAGGGTGGCGACCGTCCAGCGGTCGTCGAGGGTGCGGATCTCGTCGGTGCCGACGGCCAGCATGGGTTCGATCGCCAGCACCATCCCCGCCTGAAGCGGCACCCCGAACCCGGCCCTGCCGATGTTCGAGACCTGGGGTTCTTCGTGGATCGAGCGCCCGATGCCGTGCCCCACGAGATCGCGAATGATCGCGTGGCCGGTCGGGCGCACCGTGCTCACCACCGCCGCCCCGATGTCGCCGACGTGCCGGGCGGCCGTCGCCGCCGCGACAGCCGCAACCAGGGCCTCGCGTGTAACCGCCATGAGCCGCGCCGCCTCCCCTCCGATCTCCCCCACGGGGAAGGTGTAGGCCGAATCGGCGCACCAGCCCCGCTGCTTGACCCCCACGTCGATGGACACGATATCCCCGTCCTGGAGCGTCCGCGCGGACGGAATCCCGTGCACCACCTCCTCGTTGATGCTGATGCAGGCGCTCCCGGGGAAGCCGTAGAGACCCTTGAAGGCGGGGACGGCGCCGGAGTGGGAGCGCACGAAGTCGTCGACGAAGCGGTCCAGCGCCGCCGTCGAGACTCCCGGCCGCACCTCGGGCTCGATTTCGGTGAAGAGGGCGGCGATGATGTCGCCGCACCGCCCGATCGCGCGAATCTCGTCCGGAGACTTGAGGTGGACCGGCGAACGCCTGTTTCCGGCCATGGGCGCTACCGCCCGACCGCCGTTCGCAGCGCACCGTACACCTCGTCGATGCCGCCCTCGCCGTCCACCCGCGCGAGCAATCCCCTGGCCTCGTAGAACCCGACGAGCGGGGCGGTGGCCTCGCGGTAGACGGACAGCCGCTTCCTCACCGTGTCCGGATGATCGTCGGCGCGATGGATCAGGGGTTCGCCGGTCTCGTCACAGATGCCGTCCCGGGCGGGAGGATCGAAATAGACGTTGTAGACCCGCCCGCCGGGCGACGAGCGCCGGCCGGAGATGCGCTTTACGAGCACCTCCTCGGGCGCCTCGAGGAGACAGACGCGGCTCACCGCGCGGCCCGCCCCGGCCAGCACCCGGTCCAGCGCCTCGGCCTGGGGGACGGTGCGCGGGAAGCCGTCGAAGACGACGCCACGGCGGGAGGGCATCGCGCCGAGGTGTTCGCGCACCAGGTCCACGATCACGTCGTCGGGGACCAGTTCTCCCGCGTCCATGTACTTCCGGGCCTCCATGCCGAGCGACGTCCCCGCCTGGAGCGCCGCCCTGAGCAGGTCTCCCGTGGAGACGTGGGCCCAATCCAGATCACGCCCCAGGCGGACTCCCTGCGTTCCCTTCCCCACGCCCGGGGAGCCGAGGAGTACGACCACCCTGCCCCCGCCATTCGCTCCGTTCATGTCGGACAGCTACATGTAGCGCCCGCGTCCGCGCATCTTGACCCGCCCCTTCTTCATGAAGCCGTCGTAGCGGCGCAGGAGAAGGTCCTGCTGGGCCTGCTGCACGGTGTCCAGGCCGACCCCGACCACGATGAGCAGGCTGGTCCCCCCGAAGAAGAACCACTGCATGTTGAAGATGTCCAGGATCCAGAAGGGGAGCAGCGCGATCAGCGCCAGGTAGATGGACCCGGGAAGGGTGACGCGGGTCAGGATCCGGTCGATGTACTCGGCGGTTCGAGCCCCGGGCTTCACTCCCGGTATGAACGCGCCCTGCTTCTTGAGATTCTCGGCCAGGTCCACCGGGTTGAAGATGATGGCCGTGTAGAAGTACGCGAAGAAGATGATCAGGGCACCATAGGTGATGGAGTACGCCCAGCTCGCCGGCTGGAAGATGTCCGCCAGGTCCTCGAAGATCCCGACCGAGCTGAAGGCGGCGATGGTTCCGGGAACGACGATGAACGACTGGGCGAAGATGATCGGCATGACCCCCGCCGAATTCACCCGCAGCGGGATGAAGCTCTTCTGACCCTCGCGGATGCGCCCGCGCCCCACGACCTTGCGCGGGATCTGGATGGGGATCTTCCGCGCCGCCATCGTCATCGCCACCACACCCGCCGTGATCCCGACGATGATCCCGAGCAGGGCCAGGACCTCGAAGAGACCGATCTGGCCGCCGCTGATCGCCTCCCAGGTGCGGGCCACGGCTCCGGGGAACCCCTGGATGATCGAGAAGAAGATCATGAGCGACATGCCGTTGCCCAGACCCCGCTCCGTGATCTGCTCGCCCATCCACATGATGAAGACGCCGCCCGTGGTGAGAACCACGACGGTCGTGAAGATGAAGCCGAAACCCGGACTGTTGACACCGTCCGGCAGGTTCTGCAGGAAGGAGGCGTACGCGTACGACTGAATGAGGCAGAGCAATACGGTGGTGTAACGCGTCCACTGCGTCAGCTTCTTCCGCCCATCCTCGCCCTCCTTCTGCAGCTTCTCGACCGTGGGGAAGACCGCGGCCAGGAGCTGGAACATGATGCTGGCGGAGATGTACGGCATGATCCCGAGCGCGAAGATCGTCGCGCGGCTGAGCCCCCCGCCCACGAACATGTCGTAGACGCCCAGAAAGGTGTTCGACATCTGTCCCGCGAACGCCTGGAGCGCCGCCACGTTGATTCCGGGCACCGTGATGTGCGACCCGATCCGGTAGACGAACATCATGAAGAGCGTGAAGAGGATCTTCTTCTTCAGCTCGGGAACCCGGAAGAGATTCGGGATCGGATTAGCCATCGTCGGGAGACCCCCTCTCAGTCCACGGCCGGAACCCCAACGGCACTCGAGCGGCAATGCACCCGGGCGGGTTTGTCAACGGGCTCTCACCCCACGCGATATCGTGCCGCACTATTCGTCGTTCCCGTCAACCGCGGTAAGCACGGTGACCGACCCGCCCGCGGCCTCGATCTTGCGCCGCGCCGCGGCCGACACTCCGTGGACGGAGCAGCTCAGCGGCGCCGTGACCTCTCCCGTAGCGAGGATCTTGACCGGGCGCCGGAGCGAACGGACCAGCCCGGCGGCCCTGAGGGACACGGGGGTCACCTCGCCCTCCACGATGTCGAGGTCGCCCACGTTGACCACCTGGTACTCCACCCGGTTCCGGTTCTTGAACCCGCGTTTCGGGATGCGGCGCTGCAGCGGCATCTGTCCACCCTCGAACCAGGGAGGCACGCCGCCGCCCGAGCGCGAGTTCTGGCCCTTTTCGCCCCGGCCCGCCGTCTTGCCCTTTCCCGATCCCGGGCCCCGGCCGACCCGTTTCCGGTTCCGGCGGGAGCCTCTCGGCGGCCGCAGGTTGTGCAGTTCGATCATCTGTCAGTCCACCTCCGTGACCTCTTCGAGCGTGTCCTCCGCGAGCGTGTCCTCCGCGAGCGTGACCTCTACGAGATAGTCCACCTTTGCGATCATCCCCCGGATCGCGTGGGTATCGTCGTGCACCACGGCCTGCTGGTGGCGCCTGATCCCCAGCGCCCTCAGCGTGCGCCGCTGGGTCTTCCGGCGACCCACCGCGCTCCGCACCTGGGTGATCCTGATCCGCCTAGCCACGACCGTCGAGTCCCAGTTCTTCGACCGTGATCCCGCGTTCGGCCGCCACATCGTACGCCGTGACCAGGTTCTCCAGCCCGTGCATGGTCGCACGCACCACGTTGATCGGGTTGTTGCTGCCCAGGCTCTTGGTCAGGACATCGGTGATGCCGGCGGCTTCCAGGACTGCGCGCACCGGGCCTCCGGCGATCACCCCCGTTCCCGGTGCCGCGGGCCGCATGAGCACCCGCCCCGCGCCCCAGCGCCCGACAATCTCGTGGGGAATCGTGCCCCGCACCACCGGGATGTCGACCATCTCGCGGCGCGCCTGCTCGAACGCCTTGCGGATCGCCTCGGCGACCTCGTTCGCCTTGGCGTGGGCGATTCCCACCCGTCCGGACTGGTTGCCCACCGCGACGAGGGCGGTGAACGAGAATCGCCGCCCACCCTTCACGACCTTTGCAACCCGGTTGATGTAGATCAGGTTCTCGACCTGTTCCGATCCCTCGGGAATTCCCTTGTCCCTGGCCATCTAGAAGACCAACCCTCCTGCCCGCGCACCCTCCGCGAAGGCCTTGACCCGTCCATGGTAGCGGAAGCCCCCGCGGTCGAATACGACGGCGGTGACTCCCCTCTCCCGCGCCCGCTCCGCCAGCAGCTTTCCGGCCGCCCTGGCCGCCTCCACCTTGCGGTTCCCGTCGCGCTGCTCGCCACCCCGCACTTCCGCGGCCAGCGTCGAGAGACCGACCAGGGTGCGGCTGGCGTCGTCGTCAACGACCTGGCCCTCGACATTCCGCAGCGACCGGTAGACGACCAGGCGGGGCCGCTCGGCCGTGCCGTGCATTCTCTTCCGTATGCGGGTATGGCGCCGCAGCCGCTGAAGCCGGCGGCTCTTCCTCAACTTGCTGGGTTTGATCCTGGTCATGTTCCGGCCGTCTTGCCGGCCTTCCGCCGGACGTGTTCGCCTCTGTACCTCACCCCCTTGCCCTTGTACGGCTCCGGGGGACGGAAGGCCCGGATGACCGCGGCCGTGTGGCCGACCTGCTGCTTGTCCGGGCCCTTTACCACGATCGTGGTCTGGTTCGGGACTTCGAAGGTGATACCCTCCGGCGCGGGAAACTCGATCGGGTGCGAAAACCCGAGGCTGAGCCTGAGCCCGCTGCCCTGGGCCTGAGCCCGGTATCCCACGCCTACGATCTCGAGCGTCTTGCTGAAACCCCGGCTCACGCCCTCGACCATGTTGGCCAGGAGAGACCGGGTGAGACCGTGCAGTGCGCGGTTCTCCTTCCGTTCGTCGGGGCGGGTCACAACGAGCGTCTTCCCGTCGTCGGCGGCCCACTTCACGGCGATCGGAGCGCGCACCCGCAACTCCAGCGCGCCCAGGGGACCCCTGGCCGCGCACCGCTGGCCGTCCAGCGTCACCGTGACGCCTCCGGGAACCTCGACGGGCTGTTTGCCGATGCGTGACATGGGACCTCCTACCAGACCACCGCGAGGATCTCGCCGCCGACCCGCGCCTCCCGGGCGCCCCGGTCGGAGAGGAGGCCCCGCGATGTCGAGAGCATGGCCATGCCCAGGCCGTTCCGGATCCGGGGAATCTCGTCGACCGCCACGTAGCGGCGCCAGCCGGGCCGGGATACGCGTTCGATGCGCCGGATGACGTGTCGGCCTTCGTAGTACTTGAGATAGACGCGGACGATGCCGTGACGGCCGTCGTTGAGCACCTTGTAGTCGTAGACGAAGGCGTTCTCCTTCAGGAGCCGCGCCACCTCGACCTTGAGTTTGGACAGCGGAATGTCGGCCCAGCGGTGTCCCGCGCCGCCGGCATTGCGGATCCGGGTGAGCATGTCCGCGATGGGATCGGTCATCATGATCGGTTCGCTTCCAATGTACGGTGCGGTTGAGCGCTCATGACGCCCCGGCCCCGATGATGACCGGGATCTCGCCCCGGAACGGGAAACCGAGCTGGCGCAGGAGCGCGTATGCCTGGTCGTCCTTGTCGGTCGACGTGACGACGGTGACGTCCATGCCGTGAATCTGCCTGACCTTGTC
>CAZTOF010000782.1:0-7867 GCA_964615515.1 uncultured Gemmatimonadaceae bacterium | reverse complement strand
TTGCAGTGGAGCAGGGCCTGCTCGACCACCAGCTTGGTCCACGGGTACCCGAGCAGGCCGAGGGGGAAACCGCGCATCATGGTCGCGATGTCCGGCTGCATCTGGTGCGTGATGCGGCTGTCGGAATACTCGTTTGCGAAGGCACAGAAGTACTCGGGAAAAACCCCCATGGTCGACGCGAAATGGACGGGCTTCAGGCGCGTCATAAGACACAGGTCGAGCACGCCGCGGATGCTGAACGCGTTGGTCCTGCGCAGAGCGAAGTAGGGAGTGGACAGGCTAAGGCTCGCGGCGAGGTGGTAGACCGCATCGATCCGCTGGCAGAGATCCGCGAATTGGGTCAGTTGCAGGCCGAAGCGCGGGAGATGGATGTCTCCCGCCAGTGCACGGATGCGGCGCGCGAATTCGTCATCGTTAATCCCCGCCTCTTCCAGTGCGGTCCGGACGCGAGCCAGAGCGTGGCGGTCGTCATTCGCTCGCACGATGCAGGTGACGGTCAGGTCAGGGCTGCGGCGAAGGAGGCCGCTTAGCAGAAAGCGGCCGACGAAGCCGGTCGCTCCGGTTAGCAGAACCTCGCGAAATTCCGCGGGAACGACCGGGGCGCTCGCCCGGGAACGACTTGCCTTCTCGTCGATGAAGCGCCGTAGCGAATCGACATCGCGCTGGCACTGCGGCGGCAGTGTTCCCCTGAGCGGTGGGACCTCCCGGAGCAGGTTGCCTGATTCAGACCCGTGCCGCATCGCCGCCGGGATCCAGGGTTTCGCCGACAACCGGCAGGTTTCCGCCGTTCAACGGACCCGGGCGGACCTCGGGATCCAGTGCGAGCTGGAAAGCCGCGAGGGCCTCGGCGATGCCGTCTCCGGCGTAACGGAATTCCTCCGGGATGGCTTTCTTACGGGCTTGGGCCCGGCTGAGCGCCGCCTGCCTGAGCCTGTCCTCGACATCCGGTGTCGGAGTCGGCTCCGGCCTGGCATCGTGGACCGTGGCCAGTTCCGAGTTCAGATACTCCTTGAATTCGCGGATCACGGTCTGCTGGCGGGTGAACTTCTCGCAGTGATGACCGGTCGCGGCCAGGCGAATTGCCAGGGGCATCATGCGGGGATGGTCCCTGGAGACCTTCGCGACGAACCGTGAGAATGCCGGAAGCTGGTCCCTGGTCAGGCGCCGCCGGATTGCCATGATCCCGCCATAGAGCGCGTGCCGGCTCATCGGCTTGTTGATGTGCGGTATCGGGTTGAGGTGTTCCAACAGGGTCAGGCAGCGCTCAAAGTAGTTCTCCAGCGTCGAGTCGTAGATCGTCGCGATGACCCGCAGATACCCCTCCACCAACGTTGCGGGATCCATCTGCGGCTTGAAGTTCAAGGAGGTGGCGTTGATCTCGATGGGCTTGTCCAGCAGTCGGCCCTCGTGCTTCAGACGATTCCACAGGTTGGTGTCCTTGAGCGCGGTGAGCAGGCCGACCAGCGCGATCGGCATCCCCGTTTCCTGAATGAAGTCGATCTGGGCGTCGAAGGCGGTCTCGTCGTCCTCATCGAGGCCGAGAATGAAGCCGCCCTGCACCTGCATCCCCTTCTCCTGAATCTTGCGCACGGCGGTGAACAGGTAGTTGTCGTCCCGCATGCTGATGTTCTGGGGCTTCTTCATCTTCTTGAGAGCCTTCGGATTGGGTGTCTCGATACCCAGGAAGACGGTGTCGAAGCCGGCCTCGATCATCACATCCATGAGGTCGTTCATGCGGACCAGGTTCACGCTGGCCTCGGTGGACAGCGCAAACGGATGCCCGCGCTCCCTCTGCCACTCGGCGATCGCCGGGAGGAGACGCGTCACCTCGCGCTTGTTGCCGATGAAGTTGTCGTCGACCAGGAAAAGGGGGCCGCGCCATCCCAGTTCGTAGAGATGATCGAACTCGGCCACCATCTGCTCGGGCGTCTTCGTGCGCGACACGCGGCCGTACAGCTTGGTGATGTCGCAGAACTCGCAGTCGAAGGGGCATCCCCGCGAGAACTGCAGGCACATGGAGTAGTAGTCGTTCATGTCGACCAGGTCGAAGCGGGGAAGCGGCGTGAGGGTCACATCCGGCTTTCTCGGCGCGCGATAGACCCGCTTCGCGGTGCCCTTCTCCAGGTCTTGCAGGAAGGTGGAGAAGGTCTCCTCGACCTCATCGAGGACGAAGTGGTCGATTCCCTCCATCTCGCGGTGGAAGGTGGTGGGGTGGGGGCCGCCGGCGATCACGGGAATCCCGGCCCGGTTGCAACGCTCCACGACCTGTTCGAGTGACGGCCGCTGTACGATCATCGTCGACGTGAAGGCCAGGTCCGCCCACTTCAGGTCGCGGTCCTCGAGCGAAGTGACGTTGAGGTCGACCACGCGGAGGTTGTACCGGGACGGGAACATCGCCGCGACGGTGAGCAGGCCGAGCGGCGGGAAGACGGCCCTGATGCCCAGGAGGTCCAGGGAGAAGTTGTTGCCCCAGTATGTGGGAGGGTGCCTTGGGTAGATGAGGAGGGCGTTCTTCATGACTCAGGTGCCCGCTCCGAGGAAGTGATCTTCCGGGGTGTTCGCAAACGCTGACGGAGTGCGGCGGGCCCGCGGCAGGGAGACCTCGGCGGCGCGGCCGGGTCCGTGCCCGTCCGTCCCGGTCTCGTCCTCGCCGGCGTCCTCCTTCCCATGGATGATGCCCTGCGCCAGCGACAGGGAGGAGGCGGTCGTCATGAGCTCGAGCGCGCTGACGCGGTAGTTGAACTCGGCCTGGATGAAGGTCCCGAGTTCGGCGACCGAAATGGAGGTCAGCCCGAAACTCGACAGCGGTTCGTCCACCTCGCCGTCCTCGTGACCGCACAGTTCCGCGACCTTGGCGGCGATCTGCTCCACTACGCTGTCGAGTGTGAGTTCTCCGCCGGAGCCCGCCTCGAAGGCGTCGTGATTGTGCATCACCCGCCCGATCCGCATGTAGTCCGGGAAGTCGACGGTCCAGGACGGACGTTCGAAGATCGAGGTGACGAGGTGGGACCGGCCGGACATGGCGCGCAAGGCGTAGTCGAGGTTGGCGATCGCGAGGTCGGAGCTGACCGGCGGCATTCCGGCTGCACGCATCATGCGCAGCACAGGGAGATTGCGGGCGGCCATGCCGGCATCGGCCACGGCGGGCATGTTGTACGTCAGACAGGGCAGAGCCCGCCGGTGGCGGGCCGCGGCCAGGCCGTCCAGGAATCCGTTGGCCCCGCTGTAGTTGATCTGCCCCGGGTTGCCGAGCATCGAGGCCGTGGACGAGAAGAGGACGAAGTGGTCGACCTCGTGGCCGGCCGTGGCTCTGTGGAGATGGTGCGCGCCGGAGGCCTTGGGTGCGAACACCCTCCGCAGGGACTCGGCCGACATGTCGTCGAGCAGACGGTCATCCAGTGCGCCGGCGAGGTGGAACACGCCCTTGAGCGGCCGCTTCAGCTGCCGAATACAGCGTTGCACGTCGGTCTCCACCGCCACGTCGCCGGACACGATGTCGATCTCGGCTTCGGCGTCCATGTAGACGAGCGCACTCGATCGCCGGATCCATTCGGCGTCCCGGCGACGCTGGGGATCGCGGTCCAGCAGCGTGAGATGCCGCGCGCCGGACGCGACCAGGTACGGGATCAGGCGGAGCCCGAAGCCGCCCAACCCGCCGGTCACGAGGTAGGTAGCGTCCGGATCGAAGAGCGGCCGGACGTCCGCGACCGGGAAACCGGGATCGGCGGGGTCTCGCGGCGCCTTGAGCACCAGCTTGCCCTGGTGCCCGCCCGTCGTCATCAGGCGCAGGGCCTTTGCGTAGTCCCGATACGGAAAGACAGTGACAGGGAGCGGCGGCAGCGCACCCCGGCCCAGCAGTTCCATGCAGGCCTCGGAGAGCTCGCGCGTGAGTTGCGGGTCGTCGATCATCAGACGGTCCACGTCGATGGCCGCAAAGCGAAGGTTCTTCCGGAAGATGCGCAGACCGAGGTCGTTGTCGGCGTAGATGTCGATCTTCCCGATTTCGCAGTGCCAGCCGCCCGGGCGGAGCGCACGCAGACAAAGCTCGATATGCCGCCCGGCCAGGGAGTTCAGCACGACATCCACGCCCTCGCCGCCCGTCGCCGTCATCAGGTCGTCGTACCAGTCGTGGCTGTGCGAATCGAAGGCCCCTCGCGCGCCCATCGCCAGGAGTTGCTCACGCTTGTCGGCGTTGCCGGCCGTCGCGTAAATCTCGGCGCCAGCGTGCCGGGCGAGTGCGATCGCGGCCTGCCCGACGCCCCCCATGGCGGAGTGGATCAGGACGCGCTGGCCCTTCCCGAGCCGGGCCAGATGGATCAGGGAGTAGTAGGCCGTGACGTAGACCGACAGCGTGGACGCGGCCTCCTCCATGCTGAGCCGGTCGGGCCTGGCGAAGACGAGGTATTCGGGGACGACAACCCGGTTGGCGATGCAGCCTCCCGCGATGAACGCCACCCGGTCGCCGACCCCGCAGTGTCGCACCTTCGACCCGATCCGCCGCACCGTTCCGCTTCCCTCCATCCCCACCTCGCGTCCGAGTGCCGAACGCTCGTAGGCCAGGGCCGGCAGCAGTCCCAGCGTGACCATCACGTCGCGGAAGTTGAGCGCCGCCGCTTCGATGTCGATTTCCACGTCGTTGGGACCCACGGAGGGGAGCTCATACGTCTTCATCTCGAGCCCGGCGATCTGGCCCGGATTGTCCAATGTCAGCCGGTACGCCACGTCGTCTCCGGCGGCCACATGGGAATACCGCTTCCGGATGCTTGAGACTCGCGGTGCCCACAGGCGGCGCTCACGAACGGCCAGTTCGCGCTCGCGCAGGTCGCACCGCGCCAGCCAGGCCAGCGTCCCGAGGTCGTCCGCGTCACCGAGGTCTACCAGCCGGAAGTCGAGCCTGGCTTCGTCTCCGACCTCCATGGCCATGCTGCGCACCACCCCCCACAGCGCGCTGCCGCGCGGGTGTTCCACGTCATGGACCGCGCGGTGGGTGACCACGGTCAGACGACAGGCATGATCGGCGTTCGCCAGCCGGGCGGAGACAAGCGCCTGCACGAACCCGACGAAGTGCTCGGTCGCCATCTCGCCCGTCGGATCATCGGGGTCGGCACCACAGAAGAAGTCGATCGCACGCACCTCGCCCGCCCGCGACCACGCATCAAGCGACTCGAACTGTCCTCGGGCGACCACCTCGTGCGGAATGGGCTGCACGGTCTCGGGAGCGTCCAGCAGCGCGGTCCAGTCGGACGCCCAGCTTGTCGGCTCTCCCAGCACCCAGCGCGGCTCCGGAAGCGGGTCCTCCACGGTCTCGCCCGCGTGGAGGCGCGGCGCTTGCACCAGCGTGTTGGTGCGATTGGCCCTGACGACCGTCCATCCCTTGCCCGGCTCGACGACGACGCCGTCCTCGTGGGAGATCAGCGCCAGCCCTCCCGCCAGGCACAAGCGCTGCAGGAACCGCCAGCCATCGGGACCCGGCAAGTCGTCCGGCCCGTGGAGGAAGACGGCCTCGACCCCGCCGGGGCGAAGAAGTCCCGTGTCCATCGGGGGCTCGGACGCAGGATCGAGGCACTGGAAACGGAGCGCGGCGTCCCGTTGACCGAAGGCATCGTAGTGGGCCCGGGTCGTCTCCTCGCTGTCGCTCAGCAGCCAGTACTCCGACCGGGCGCGCGGCCCCGTCAAGTAGTCCAGACAGTCGGCCAGAATGGTGTGACCGGGTTCCCGCGATCCGGCGAACTCGGCCACATGACAACCGAATCTCCTGTCCCCGTCCGCGCGTTCGAGCGCCGCGATCAGTGAGGCCGGCTCGATCTCTCCCTCCGGTAGCCGGTCCCGAAGGGCCTTGCCTTCGGGAACGAATTTCGGTTGCCACACGATTTCGTGCTTGCTCTTCGGGAGGTCGTTCCAGCGCGGATTCGAGGTGAAATACGTGTATAACCCGATGTGGGCGACGAGGTCACCCGTGTCGGTGTCATAGAAGCTGATCGCCCCGGCGGCCCTTTCGCCGCGCTGCACCGAGTACTGCCCGCGCTCGTTCGCGTCCATCCAGTCGTCGCTGGGTCTGGTTACGTGGCAGGTGATCCGCGGACCGGTGGGCGGGCGCAGGAAGGTCGTCCGTTCGGCCCGCTGCGGGATGGCGAAGAGGTGGGAAGCGTTCAGCAGGTACGACAGGAAGACCTGCAGTCCCCCGTCGAGGAGCGGCGGAGACCCCACGTAGCCTTCTTCCCGGCCCGTCTTCCAGAGCTCTTCGTCCATCTCGATGTCGACGATCAGGGCCCTGGATTCGGGAATCAGCTCGAACAGGCGTATCGTCTGGAAATACGGACCGTACTGGAAGGTCTCGCTCAGAACCGCTTCGAGCCGTTCGTAAAACTCGCTCCTGCCGAACACGGTCTCGCACGAGGACCGGTCGATTTCCTCGAGGCGGGCCGGTACGCCGACCGGGTGTTTGGCCTCGATCCGGGCCACCCGGCCACGACAGTGGATCTCGCTCGTGGCGTCGACGTCGAACGACCGGGACGAGATCGTGAAGTTGAACTCGTCGGGCGCGCCCGGAACCGGATGCAGGGCGGTCTGCAGCCGCACGGGCGTCTTGGGGATCGGACACGTCGGCAGGAACTCGAGATCCTCGAAGTGAACGGGAACGCCTTTCAGAGCCTGCAGGACGAGTTCGATGTAGCCCGTGGCCGGCATGATCGCGGCATGATGCACGCGATGGTCCGTCAGCCAGGGGAAGTCCTTCTCGGAAAGCCGTGCTTCGAAGAGAAGGTGGTCGCTCGGGACCCGGTGGCCCACCAGGGGTCCGTGGGAATACTCTCCCTGGCGGACGAAGAACTCGTTGTCGCAGAGGGTGTCGATCATCACCTGCTCGTTCTGGGGATGGCCGGGTATGAGTTGGGCGACGGGCCGCGGCCGCGGATACTGAGCCGCGAAATCGAGCGCTACGCCGGACGTGTACAACGATGCAAGAGCCTGCTGAAAACCCAGCCGGTCGTCGCAGTCCCGATGGAGGCTGGGCACGGTTGCCGGCACCGGCGAGGTCTGTTCAAGACACTGGGCCACTGCGGACTGCAGCGCGCTGTGCGGGGCGATCTCCAGAAACAGATCGGGACGGAAATCGCGCATGATCGTGTCTATCGCGCGTGCGAAGTGCACGGGTTCGCGGATATTCGTCCACCAGTAGGTGCCGTCGAGGCGTTCCGTGCGGTCGCCGGTGACGGAAGAAACGAACGGGACCCCGGCTTCGCACACGGAGCCGTCCAGGAAGGCCAGCGCCTTGTGCGCGTCGTCCCGGATGGGATCCATTGCGGAGGAATGGAAGGCGATATTCCCCGCGAGCAGCTGGTTCTGCAGGTTGCGGCGATCAAGTTCCGCCATGACCGGCCTCAACTGTGCCTCCCTGCCGCAAACGACCACGCTGGCCGGCGCGTTCTCGCAGGCGATCTCCACCAGCGTCGGCCGGTCCCCGCCGGGCCGAAACGCGACATCGAGCGAGTCGAGCAGCTCCTCCACACCCGGAAGATCGAGGCCGATCGCGAGCATCCGTCAGGAACCGGCCATGCGCTGCTGCAGCGTCGCACGGTGGTAGACCAGACGCGTCGCCGCGGCGAGCGACAAAGCCCCGGAGGCGTAGGCGGCCGCGACCTCGCCAGAGCTGTGCCCGACCACGCATTCCGGGTGAACGCCCCAGGTCTTGAAGAGCTCGAAGAGGGCGCACTGGATCATGAAGATTGCGGGCTGGGCGAGCCGGACCTCGTTGAGCTCCTCCTGGGGGGCGTTGAAGCAGGCGTCGCGCAGCGAGATGTCCGAGTGTTCCCGCCAGTGGTCCTCGACCGCGTCGATCACCCTGCGAAAGACGGGGTCGGCGTCGTAG
>CAZTOF010000781.1:0-7069 GCA_964615515.1 uncultured Gemmatimonadaceae bacterium | reverse complement strand
AACTGCGACAGCATCATGCCGCAGTTGCCGCGCGCGCCCAGCAGCGCCGACCGGGCCGCCGAAGCCGCCACCCGGTCCACGCGCCGTTCCCGGGACCCCGCCAGCCCGCCCGCGACGGCCTCCAGCGTGAGGCTCAGATTGGTCCCGGTGTCCCCGTCCGCGACCGGAAAGACGTTGATGCGGTTCAGTTCGGACTTGGACCGCCGGCCGCGCCGGCACGCCGCAAGCAGCGCCCGCCGCAGCCGCGGGCCGTCCACGTACGCAATCCTGGCCCGTGGAGAATCAACCACAGTGTACATTTGGTGCTCCCGGGACTCCATCCACGAACTCCTCACTTGACCACACGGTACGGCATCCCACCCTGGCGCAACAGAGATGACAACCCGGCTCCATGACCTGCGGCCCGGCGTGGTGTACGTCTGGGAAGGCCGGCTGGACGTGCCCGACCGGGTCACGGCGTCCGCACGTGCGCTGCTCTCCCGCGACGAGCGCGCGCGGGCCGACCGATTCGTGTACGACCGCCACCGGCGCCGCTACACGGTAGCCCAGGCCCACCTGCGACGGGTGCTGGCGGAGCTGACCGGCGCGCGCCCGGACAGGATCCGCTTCCACTTCGGAAGGCACGGCAAGCCCTTCCTGCCGGGGGGTCCCTCGTTCAACCAGTCCCATTCGGAGGAGCGCATCATGATCGCGGTGGCGGCCGGGGGGCGCGTCGGGGTCGACATCGAGCAGCTCCGCGAGGTGAAGCACATGCTCGCGCTGGCCGACAAGAACTTCGCCGACGACGAGTCGGCAAGCCTCCACGCCGCCCCAACCCACGAACGGCGTACGCTCTTCTTCCGCCTCTGGACCCGCAAGGAGGCCTTCCTGAAGGCGCTGGGCGTGGGGCTCACCCATTCGCTCAGGTCCTTCTCGGTCGACCCTTCTCCACAGGCCACGCAGGGTCTGCTGGCGGTCGGGAAGCTGCCCGAGGACCCGGCCGAGTGGCATCTCGGGGGAGTGCCGTGTTCGGAGGGTGCGGAGGCGGCGCTGGCGGTGGACCGCGCGGGAGTCGAAGTGGAGGCGCTGCGCTACGATCCCGACGGGCTGTAGCAGCCCGTGGACGAACCGGCTCGGCGGACCGCGGAGCCCCGTGGACTCCTACCCGCCGCAGGAGGAGAGGGGCGCTCCGTTGCCGCAGGTGGAAGGAGCCCCGCCTTCACAAACCAGGGGCGCAGCCTCCGCGTCGCACACGCCGGCGGCAACGTTGTCGCGCGAAGCCGGATCCGTGTCCTCGCAGGCCGAGGGCTCACCCCCGCCGCAGGCCGCCGCCTCTCCCGTCCCCGTCGTCGCGTTCGAACAGATCGCGCCGTTCACGTAGCAGGTGTAGCAGGCGGACTCGCCCAGCCTCACCGTCATGCCCACGGCCTCGGCCAGCGTATCGGCCAGGCGTGCGCCGGGGTAGTCCAGCAGGATGGGACACGCATAGACGCCCGCCGCCGTGACCAGCCGCGCGCGCGTGCACAGAAGCTGGTCCAGGTCGTAGCCGTGCATCATCTCGTGCGTGACCCGCTCGTCGGGTCTGTACCCCCGGTTGCGCTCGGCCTCCTCGCCGATCAGAAGCGGCGGCAGCACCTTGAGCCGCGGCTCCGCGTAGCCCACCGCGCCCAGGGCGTCGCGGAAGGTCCCGAGCATGCACGCCATCTCCTCGCAGGGCCAGCTCTGCATCGTCGTGATGATCGGCCGGAAACCCGCCGCCACGAGCAGGCGCACCCCGTCCATGGCACGCTCGAAGGTCCCTTCGCCCCGGATCGCGTCGTTGATCGCGGGCGTCGGACCATCCACGCTGACGCGCAGCTCCAGAGGGTGGCACCGCCCTTCCGCGATGGCCCCCAACTCCTCGACGCGGCGCTCCGGCAGCAAGGTGGCGTTGGTCAGCACGGTCGCCGGGCCGTACCCGAGCGTATCGTCGAGAATCTCGACCATCTCGTGGTTCATGAAAGGCTCGCCGCCGGTGAAATAGTACTCCTTCACCCCCATCCCGGCCGACTCCTCGAGCGCCGCCCGCACCTGCTCCCGGGTCATGAACCAGAAGGCGTGGTTGTCGGGCGAACAGGAGATGAAGCAGTGGGTGCAACGGAGGTTGCAGACCGTCCCGGCGACCTGGAACCAGAGCTGGTCGAGCGAGGTGAGCGGGACGGTGGGAGCGGGTGCGACGGGGACGGCGGGAGCTGGTGCGATCATTGGCGAAAGGTGACGTAGGCGTCGGTGCCCGGCAAGCGGTCGGGGAATCGCGGCGTGTCAGGGAATCACGGCGTGGTTTTCGCCACAGCGGCAACCGGTCGCCGACACACGCGAAAACGGTGCCCGGCCAACCTGAAATACACACCATCCGCTCCCCGGTTCCCCGGGCTCGATCGGATCGCGCCCGGCACGCGTGCAGCCGCCACCGCCTGGGACCGCCTCGAAGAGAACTTGCCACCGCGAGCGGGTCCCACCCTATCTTGCTTGTTGCACGAGCGGTTTGCGGCGTTGGCACTCGGTCGGTCAGGTCAGAAGGAGCAGAGCGGGGAGGAAAAGAACGCGAATGAAGATTCGGAACCGTGTGCCCGGATTCCCGGGAACGCCCGCCGCCCTGCTGCTTGCGGCGACCGTGGCGGGTGCCGGGCTCGGATGCGCCGGAACGGAGCCGCCCGTACCCACCAGGATCACGATTTCCCCGCCCTTCGACACCCTGGATTCGTTCGGCGAGAGCATCCTGATGGCGGCGGCCGTGTACGACCAGAATGGCCGGGTGATGTCGGATGCCACCCCCGACTGGAAGAGCACCGACCCGTCCGTGGCCAGCGTGACCGATTCCGGGCTCGTGACCGCCCACTCGAACGGAGGCACGACCATCACGGCCTCGGCCGGGACGGCGGAATCAAGCGCGGAAGTGACGGTGGAGCAGGAAGTGGCGGAGGTGGTCGTGTCGCCGCCGGCGGACACGGTGACCGCGCTCGGCGATTCGCTGCGACTCGCGGCCGAGGCCAGGGACGCAAACGGGCACGAGGTCGCGGACGTGGAGTTCAGCTGGACGACGAACGATTTCGCGGTCGCTCTGGTCGACAGCTCGGGACTCGTCCGGGGCGTCGGCGAGGGCACGGCCACGATCACCGCGACGGCCGGGCGTTTCCAGGGAGCATCCAGCATCTTCGTCGACAACCCGGAAAGGGCCGTGCTCGCGGCCCTGTACGAGGCGACCGGCGGGCCCGGCTGGGTCAACCGGGAGAACTGGCTCACCGACGCGCCGCCGAAGGACTGGTACGGGGTGCGCACCGATGATCTGGGGCGCGTCATCGAACTCACACTCTCCGAGAACGGCCTCCGCGGTCCGATTTCGCCGGAACTCGGAGACCTCCCCGTCCTGAGTTGGCTCGACCTCCACGGCAACGATCTCACGGGCCCCATCCCGCCCGAGCTCGAAAACCTCTCCGGCCTGACCTGGCTCAGCCTCGACGCCAACGGTCTCACGGGCCCGATCCCGTCCGAACTCGGCAGCCTCTCCGACCTGACCTGGCTCTATCTCGGCAACAACGATCTCACGGGCCCGATCCCCCCCGAACTCCCGGATCTCTCCGCCCTGACCACGCTCGAGCTGCGCAACAACAATCTCACCGGGACCATCCCGGCCGCACTCGGCAACCTCACCAACCTCACCCGGCTCGTCCTCGGCAACAACGACCTCACGGGCGCCATCCCCCCCGAACTGGGAGGCCTGTCCAGGACCATCTGGCTCGACCTCGCCGCCAACGATCTCACGGGTCCCATCCCGCCCGAACTCGGCAACCTCTCCGCTCTGTTGCGTCTCGACCTCGGCGACAACCGTCTCTCCGGTTCGATCCCGCCCCGGCTCGGAGACCTCGCCAGCCTGACCACGCTCGACCTCGTCCACAACGACTTGGCGGGTCCGATCCCGCCCGAACTCGCCGGCATGTCCGCCCTCCGGCACATGATGCTCTCGGGCAACCCCGGGCTGGCGGGACCCCTTCCGGACGACCTGACCTCCCTGGCGCAGCTCGAAACGCTCCTGGCCACCGGCACGGAGCTGTGCGCGCCCACCGACTCCGGCTTCCAGGCGTGGCTGGCGAGGGTCTACCGGCGCCGCATCCCGCCGTGCGTGGAGGGCCTTCCGCTGGCCTACCTGACCCAGGCCACGCAGTCGCGCAAGTTCCCGGTTCCGCTCGTCGAGGGCGAGGCGGCGCTGCTCCGCGTGTTCGTGATCGCCGTCAAGGAGACCGACGTCGGCATTCCCGCGGTTCGGGCCCGTTTCTACGCCGGCGGCCGCGAGACGCACGTGGAGGAGATCCCGGGCAAGCCGGATCCGATCCCGACCGAGGTGGACGAGAGCGACCTCTCGAAGTCGGCCAACGCCGAGATCCCCGGTGGCGTGGTGGTGCCGGGGCTCGAGATGGTGATCGAGATCGACCCGGACGAGGAGCTGGACTCGGCCCTCGGAGTCCCGAAGCGAATCCCCGAGACGGGACGCTTGTCCGTGGAAGTCCTGGCGGTGCCCGGCCTCGACCTCACGCTGATCCCGTTCATCTGGAGCGAGGACCCCGATTCGTCGATCGTGGACCTCGTCGAAGCCGTGGTCGAAGACCCCGGGGGTCACGACCTGCTGTGGGAGACGCGCACGCTCCTGCCGGTCGCGGACCTGGAGGCGACGGCGCACGAACCGGTGGCCAGCTCGAGCAACAACGCGTCCGTCCTGCTTCGCGAGACCGAGGCCATCCGCGTGATGGAAGGCGGAACGGGCCACTACCAGGGCCTCATGTCGGGGCCGGTCACCGCGGGCCCAGGCGCGGCGTACCTGCGCGCCCGCTCGAGTTTTTCGGTGCCCTCCGCGGTCTCGGTGGCACACGAGCTGGGTCACAACCTGGGTCTCTACCACGCACCGTGCGGCACCACGCGCAGCACCGACCCGTCGTTCCCCGACGCGGACGGATCGATCGGCGCCTGGGGCTACGATTTCCGGGGCGGCGGCGAGCTGGTGCACCCGTCCACCCGGGACCTGATGTCCTACTGCAGTCCCACGTGGATCGGCGACTACCACTTCGCCAACGCGCTGCGCTACCGCAACAGCGACACGGGCAGGCGCCGGCGTCGGGCCACCGGCAGGGGGGTCCTCCTCTGGGGCGGTGTGGACGCCGAGGGCACACCCCTGCTGGAGCCCGCCTTCGTGGTCGACGCGCCGCCCCATCCGCCCGACTCCGCCGGCGACTACTCCGTCACCGGCCGAACCGGCGACGGAGCCGTGCTCTTCTCCCTGAGCTTCACCATGCCCGAGACGGCCGACGGCGACGGCAGCTCGTCCTTCGCGTACGTCCTCCCGGCGGAGCCCGGGTGGGAGCACGGTCTGGCGAGCATCACGCTGGCGGGGCCCGGCGGGTCGGTCGTGCTGGACGGCGGCAGCGACCTCCCGATGGCGATCCTCCGCGACCCGCGAACCGGGCAGGTGAGGGGCATCGTGCGGGGCGGGGCGGCCGTCCGGATGACCCCGGCCGACGGGGACGGTCGCGTCCCGCCCGGCGTGGAAGCCCTGTTCAGCCGCGGGATCCCGGACAAGGGGGCCTGGGAGCCCGCGGACTCCCGGAGGCGGTAGCGAACCGTCCGAGAGCCCGTGCCTTCCGCGATTCCCCCCTTGCCCACGACCCCCACGGGGTTCACCACCATCAACCCCGCCAGCGGCGAGATGCTGGCCAGGTATCCGTTCATGGGCGCCGCCGAGGTGGACGCCGCCCTGCAGACCGCCCGCGAGGCCCAGCGCACCTGGCGTTCCGTCCCGGCGGAGGAGCGGGCGCGTCTCATCGGAGGCGTCGCGCGCGCCTTCCGCACCCGCCAGCACCACCTCGCCGAAATCGTCACCATGGAGATGGGGAAGCCGATGCGCGAGTCCCTGGCCGAAGTGGAGAAGTGCGCGGCCGCGTGCGAGTACTACAGCCGCCACGGCGCGCGGTTCATGGTTGACAGGGGGGTGGAAACCGAAGCTCACCGGAGCTACGTCACCTTCCGGCCGCTGGGACTCGTTCTGGCGATCATGCCATGGAACTTCCCGCTCTGGCAGGTCGTGCGGGCCGCGGTCCCCGCGCTCGTCGCCGGCAACGGGGTGCTGCTCAAGCACGCCCCCACCGTACCCGGCTGCGCCCTCGAGCTGGCCCGCCTCTTCGGCCCCGCGTCGGGACTGCCGGACGGACTCTTCACCAACCTCTTCATCGACGTCCCCGCCACCGGCGACCTGATCCGGGACGCGCGCGTCCAGGGGGTCACGCTCACCGGCAGCACCCGCGCGGGCCGCCGCGTCGCCGCGCTCGCCGGCTCGCGGATCAAGACGTGCGTGCTGGAGCTGGGCGGCAGCGACCCCTACGTCGTGCTCGAGGACGCCGACCTGCCCCGCGCCGTCGAGGCGTGCGTGACCGGCCGGCTCGTCAACGGGGGGCAGAGCTGCATCGCGGCCAAGCGCCTCATCGTGCACGAGGCGGTGGCAGGCGAGTTCACCGAGGCGGTCGTGGCGCGCATGGCGGGCGTGCGCGTGGGCGACCCCATGGCCGCGATGACAGACGTCGGGCCGATGGCGCGGGAGGATCTGCGCGACCACCTGGCCGGCCAGGTGGAGCGGAGCATCGCGGCCGGCGCGGTGTGCCGGCTGGGCGGCGAGGTCCCGAAGGTGCCGGGATGGTACTACCCGTGCACGGTCCTGACGGGGGTGGGGCCGGGGATGCCCGCCTGGGACGAGGAGATCTTCGGGCCGGTGGCGTGCATCATCCGGGCCGGGTCTGAGGAGGAGGCCGTGCGTATCGCCAACGACACCGTGTACGGACTCGGGGCGGCGGTGTTCACGGAGGACCTGGAGCGCGGGGAACGCATCGCGCGCGACGGGATCGAGGCCGGGACGTGCTTCGTCAACGACTTCGTGAAGTCCGACCCGCGCCTGCCCTTCGGGGGGGTGAAGGAGGGCGGCTTCGGGAGGGGGCTGGGGGTCTGGGGGGTGCGCGAGTTCGTGAACGTGAAGGCTGTGCGGGTGGAGCGGTAGGGGGGCGGTATTCCCAAT
>CAZTOF010000780.1:0-2244 GCA_964615515.1 uncultured Gemmatimonadaceae bacterium | reverse complement strand
TGAAGCTGAACGGCGCATCCATTATCTTCACCCCCGACGTGATGGCTGGTAAGTGTTCGTGATTCATCTAACACATTGAATCTAAAACACTTACCGCCTCACGTCGCCCCGCTTCCAGACCGCTCGTGAATAAGGCGGGGTCAAGGGCGCGTTGCGCACGGACCCGGGTCTCGCAACCCAGGGGAAGGCGGCAGAGACGATCGAGGGAAACACCGGCGCTTCACCGGGTTGGCGTGCGCGGTCAACTCCAGTCTCCCGGCGACCGTACGCCCCGCCGTTCCCGGTGCCTCGCGCGGATCCCACGGACTCCCGGCACCCCCACCGCAACCGCCACCTACGCGGACCGGGAAGTCTCTCCCTCCCCCATCAGCTCCTCCCCCGGGTTCACGAAGCGGTTCATCTCGATGCGGTACTGCCGGTCGTGGAGCTCCCGGTAGCGGCCCGCGGCCGCCATCAGCCCCTCGTGCGAACCCCGCTCCACCACCCGGCCGTCTTCGATCACCAGGATCTGGTCGGCGCTGCGGATCGTGGAGAGGCGGTGCGCGATGACGAAGGTGGTGCGGCCGCTGCGCAGGGCGTTCAGGCCTTCCTGGATCTGGGCCTCGCTCTCGGAGTCGAGGCTGGAGGTGGCCTCGTCCAGGACCAGGATTCTGGGGCCGGCCAGGATCGCGCGGGCGATCGCCAGGCGCTGCCGCTGGCCGCCGGACACCTTGACGCCGCGTTCGCCGATGACGGTGTCGTAGCCGTCCGGAAAGGCGCTGATGAAGTCGTGGCAGTGCGCGAGCTTCGCGGCCCGGACGACTTCCTCCCGCCGCGCGCGCGGGCGCGCGTAGCGGATGTTGTAGGCGACGGTGTCGTCGAAGAGGAAGTTGTCCTGCAGCACCACCCCCACGTGGCGCCGGTAGTCGGCCAGGCGAAGCCCGGCCAGGTCGCGGCCGTCCACCAGCACGCGCCCCGAATCGGGGAGGTTGAACGAGAGCACGAGGCTGGCCAGCGTGCTCTTGCCCGAGCCGGACGACCCCACCAGCGCGGTCGTGGAGCCCCGGGGCGCGTCGAGGGACACGCCTCGCAGCACAGGTACGTCCTTCTCGTATGCGAATACGACATTCTCAAACGTGATGCGTCCGCCAACCTCCGTGACCCGCTCCTTCCCCCTGTCGCCGTCCGCCTCGGTCGCCAGCGACCGCAGCTCCCGGATGCGGTCCAGCCCCGCGAAGGCGTCGGCGATCTGCGTGCCGATGCTCGCCATCTGCACCAGCGGGCCGATCATCATTCCGGTCAGGATCAGGTACATCACGAAATCGCCCACGGTCATGCCGCCCCCGATGAGCGCTCCTCCCCCCACCACCACCATCACCATGCTGATCAGGCCGATGATCACCGAGGAAAAGGACGTCACCGCCGACACCCCCGTTACCGACTTGGCCACGTTTCGCAGGAGCCGGTGCGCCCCCCTCGCGAAGACCAGATCCTCCCTCCGCTCGGAGGTGTAAGCCTTGACGATGCGCACCCCCGCCAAGCTCTCGCCGAGCCGCCCCGTCACCTCCGCGTTGATGCGGCCCCGTTCGCGGAAGAGCGGTCTGAGGCGCCGGAAGGCGAAGGCCATGGCACCCCCGAACACCAGCAGCACCGCCATGGTGAAGACGGTCAGCTGCCAGTTGAGGTAGAGCAGGACCGCGAAGCAGGTCACCGACGTGACCACGCCCCCGGTGAGCTGCACGAGACCGGTCCCCACCAGGTTCCGGATCCCTTCGGCGTCGGTCATGACCCGCGAGATCAGCACGCCGGACTTCGTGGAGTCGAAGTACCCCACCGGCAGCCGCGCCACGTGGGCCTGCACCGTCTTGCGCATCTCCGTGATCGCCCGCTGGGCCGTGACGCCGAGCATCTGCGAGAGCGCGAACGCGCCGGCGCCCTGGATCAGCGCGGCCACCCCCACGACGACGGCCAGCGGCAGGAGCAGGTCCGTCCGCCCCCCTCCCACCACGTCATCGATCAGGAACTTGGAGGACGCCGGCGGAATCAGCCCGGCCAGCCGGCTGACGACCATGACGACCAGACCGAGGGCCACCCGGCGGCGATGGCGCCAGATGATCTCCCGGGCTTCCCTCCAGACCCGGGACAGCTCCGGTTTCTTCCTGTCCGGCACGG
Source organism: uncultured Gemmatimonadaceae bacterium (assembly GCA_964615515.1). GTDB lineage: Bacteria > Gemmatimonadota > Gemmatimonadetes > Longimicrobiales > Gaopeijiaceae > Bin94. The sequence continues at coordinate 93 of CAZTOF010000780.1, read as the reverse complement.
CTTAGCACTCCGTCGACAAAGCCCCGCGAGCACCGAGAGCGGCGAGGCGCCGGGGGCGGCAAGTGGTTGTGGTTTCGCAGGGTTCTGGCCGCC
>CAZTOF010000779.1:0-2362 GCA_964615515.1 uncultured Gemmatimonadaceae bacterium | reverse complement strand
ACTACTTCTTTCGGACTCGAATCGCCGCGGTTCCACCCCCCGAACCGCCCCGGTATGCCCTCGCGCCTGCCCGTGGCGGGTTGCGACGGTCCCTCGGCCCGTCATCTTCCCCTCAACCCGAAGGTTCATGAATAAGCCGGGATCAAACAACCAGGCGAGGAAGTCGAGGGTCATAACGGCATACGGAAAGTAACGCGCTAACAGCGGCACGCCATCAGGATTGACGTGGTACGTGGCGTGTTTGTCTTTGGAGAGATATAACAATACGTGGGAACCCAATGGGACTCCACCGGGGACGTATTGCCGATAGTAGGTCAGGTCGTTGGGGGTATCTTCGTGCGCAGACATGCGAGCCCAGTACGCCCGGTACGCAAACGCGTCGGTGTTGTATGTCCTTGTGTTTGAGTCGCCAGTCAAGACCGTGGGTGCGGCAACCAGTATTGAGGACCACTCGTTGTCAATATAATGCTTGTAGCGAGATGCACTGAGGGTGAGGAGCCCATTCGCAATGCCAACAAAGGGTGTCCGACACATGACTTGGAGCCCAATGTCTCCGTTCCAGAGAGTCAGAAAGTCGATTTGGAGAAACCCGTATTGAATGCCAGTCTGCCAAGCCGTGCGGAACCCTAGCGGCCGCACGCGATACTTCGAGCGGACGGGAGTGCTCCCGTATGTCATCTTGACCACTTGGACATCCTGGTCAAAGAATTCAGCGAACCCGATCGTATCGTGTTCGAATGCAGAGACGGCATAGTGAGGAATGAACCCTGCGGCCAACGCATCCTCGAGCCCGTCGCTCAAGCCGTCCTCGTCTTGGTCCGGTTGGTCCGTGGCACCATGGGCAAGAGGCATAGGCGATCCGGATCCTGCCAAAACCTGAAGTTTTCCACTGAGATGTCCTCCAGAAGAGAAGTCGTCACCGAACTGTTGCTGCGACAATACGCCAATGAGGTGGGGGACCACCAGGCGCTGAAAGTCCTCCGCAGCCTCTGCTTGGTCCGTGCCCGTCATGGAGTTCCAGTAACTGAGGCCTTCCTGGAATGTGACGGTATCCACCTGGCCGCCGGACTGGGCGTAGAGCCACCCCGCTGTGGCTCCGGCAGGGCCAAGCACGGGTGGTGTTTGGTCCGGTGCTTCCTGGCGAGCCGGGGCTGCGTCTTCGTCCTTTCCGCTCTGGAGGTCAGTTGGAATAGCGTCGTCCACGCAAGCCTGACTGAACAGCAACACAGCTAAGGAAAGAGAGCGGATCGTCCAAACATCGCGGGCTGGGTCATAGCATCATTTGTCATGGTCGGGGTCTCCTTCGATGCGGTGGCGGTGGCGCAGTCTAAGCCCGGCTCTTCCAGAGCCTGATGGGAAGATAATGGGCTGAGGGACCTCTCGCAAGCCGAACCGGCTGGGCCCGGGCGTCTCCACAATCCAAGAACGACGGCTCCTCGCCACCCCGAGTGGGTAGGGGATGACGGGCGATGGGTGGCGCTGGACGTGCCGCCCACACTTGCTGGTGACCCGCAGCAGGGTCCACACCTCGGTTGTTATGGCACGGGGGCTGACGGTACTGCGGCTTGGCGGTGAATGGGAGGGGGCGTGCAAGCGGGCCTTCGGCGCGGCGCGGGTCTTGGGAGATTGGCCGGACGAGACCTGGGCGGCGGCTCCGGGTCCCTGTGGTGGAGCCTCTTCGTCCGGGTGTCGGCAGGGTCGCTGGCCAAGGGGAGCGGGCGAGAGGGAACCGCTATGGAGGGGACGAGAGGAGACCGAGTTCGACCCGGAGGTTCGCAGGCTTGACCTGCACCTGGACTTCGAGGCTGGGGGGCTGTTCGAGTGTGGAAGCTGCGGCGGCGAGGGCTGCAAGGCGTACGAAACGGCCTGGAGGCGGTGGCGGCACCTGAACTTCTTCCAGCACGAGGCGTTCCTGCACGCGCCGGCGCCCCGGGACGGGGTCACCACCGCGCTGGAGCTGGAAAGCGGCGTCCCGTTGCCGGCGGCCTACCTGGCCCGGCGCGGCCAAGGCGCCATTCTGAACTTCGGTGCGACCGTCTCACACATGTCGGTCCGGCCCAAGGCGATTCCTGCACGGACCGACGCCGTGCGACAGGCCCTCTCGTTCGCCGACGACGACCCCGGACGCGCCCTCCGCGAGCTCGCAGCGGTCGGCTCCGCGGCCCGCTACGACCCCGTCCTTCCCGAGGACTACCCCGCACTCCGCGCCGCCCTGGCCGATGGCCTCGCCGCCGGCGCCCTCGGGATCGGGATGGCGCACCAGTACTACCCGGGCGCCAACCACGAAGAGATCCTCGAGGTCTTCAAGTTCGCCGGCGAGGAGAACATCACGATCCACACGCACGTGCGCGAAATGAGCATC
>CAZTOF010000778.1:0-6791 GCA_964615515.1 uncultured Gemmatimonadaceae bacterium | reverse complement strand
CTCGCCGCCCCGGACATGGCGTCCGCAGACCTCCAGTTCCGACCACACAGCGGGTGCCACCGATAGTGGATGACAACACGGGATTTGTGAGTACTACGTCGCGTGTCCGCCCGGGTCCGGCAAGTCCTACCTGGCCTGCGCCCTCGGCCACCAGGCCTGCCAGCTCGGCATCTCGACCCGCTACTTCCGCGTCTCCCGCCTCCTCGACCAACTCGCCCTGGCCCGCGCCGACGGTTCCTACCCGAAGCTCGTTCAGCGCCTCGCCAACACCTGGCTCCTCGTCCTCGACGATTGGGGCCTCGCTTCCCTGTCAGGCCAGGGCCGGCACGATCTGCTCGAAGTCCTCGACGATCGCTATGCCCGACGCGGCACCATTCTCGCCTCCCAACTCCCCGTGGAGCACTGGCACGATGCCGTCGGCGACCCCACCTTCGGGGACGCCATCCTCGACCGGCGGCTCGATGAGGCGGCTGTACGACTCAACCAAGGAGACCCTGACCACCCCCAGCCACACCTGATCCATCCATGTCCAGCACCCCTTCCCGCCCGATCACCGCTCAAACCCGGACGGCTTGGCCCGGAACCGGTGGACAGCTTGGCCCGGAACAGCTGGACAGCTTCGCTCGGAACGGGTGGACGACTTCGTCGGAATAGGCAGACGCCGCGCCAGCTGATCGGCGAGACCCGCAGGCCTGTCCCCCTTCCCGCACCGGGACGGGCGACCCGCGAGGACTGCGCGTACCGGCGTCTCCTCCCAGAAGCGGCTCGTTTCTCCCCTCGCCCAGCTTGCAGTTCTTACGAGTCAGGTGACGGCACGCGCCCTCGCGGTCCAGAAGGCGTTGCTCGGGTACCTCCGGCGCAATCGGAGGCACCGCCGCTTCACGGGTTGTGAAGGGGGTGAGACTTACTGCTCCCGCCGGTAAAGGAACAGCAGAGTGCCGATGACGCCGGTGGCGCAACCGAGGACTACTGCGGCTGTGATGCGCTCGTCAACGAAGAACGTGAACCAAGCGAAGCCGAAGGCCGTTCCCAACGAGCCAATCAGGAATCCAGTGAAGCCTCCCATGACAAGCCACCTGGAGCGTGACCTGTCTCGGTCGTAGTGGCTCTTGAACCGCTTCTTGTGTAGAGTCATACCCGTTCAATGCCTGTCCACTTCCGGCCCCGGCCAGTACGGCTTGATCGAGTCGACGACGACCGGGGGTCTCGGAAGCACGGCCGTCGTGTCCCACCACTTGTCCTCGTCGTAGAGGCGGTATTTCAGCGCTCGGTTGAAGTGGTAGTCGCTGATCCATTTCGGGCCGCAGTAGGACATCACGTCGTAGTGCGTGGCCGGGTTCCTGAACCGGCGGTCCCGGAAGCCGAACCCCCACTGACCGGTTTTCCCACCCTCGTAGGGGTAGTTCGGATCCGGCCCGCCAGCACCGCCACAGGGAGCGTGCCACAGGTTCATGTTGTGGCCAATCTCGTGGTCGATTACGCCCAGGGTTCCAACGCTGGTGGGATAGCCGACATACGCTATCCCGGCGATCCGGCTGCCCTCCGGCTGGGCGATGGCCCCGTAGTAGTACGCACGGGTGGTGTCGGTCTTCCGGATTGAGTCGATCTCGTTCAGGAACGCGCCCCACCCGTTGAGGGTCGTGAGGTTCTGTTTCGTGACGAACGAATCGGCGGCGACGGTGACCGGGTAGCCGAATGGCACCGGCAGCAGCTCCCGGACGCGGTGAATCCGAAAGGAATCCGCTGTGAGTCCCTTGGTCCACTCCATGATGCGGTAGTCGGGGACCGAGTCCCAGATCACCGGAACGATTACGAGATGGAAGCTGGGTGGTTCGACCACCGTGGCGATGTGCCCCCATGGACCATCGCCATCCCTGCTGTTCCAGTCCCACGAAACATGGAGGCCTCTTGGGTCCGCCCTCACCGAGTCGCCGGGGATGATGGCGTGGAACGTGGAATCGACAAGCTCGAAGTCGTCCCACTGGAGGCTCACCGGAATCCCGCTGTCGGGTACCTCCATCGGAATCGAGTACAGCGTGTCCCAGGGGAAGGGAAAGCCTTCCGTGACGACTGCGGCGGGTATCCAGTCGTTCGCCGTATCGGCCGTCACGATGGCCTGGACGAAGACCGGCTTGCCCGCAACGTAGTGGCTTGCCCCCGCGACACCTTGGGTCATGTGGCTGGAGCGGCGCCGTACGACCACGTCCTCGACGATGATGGCCACTGCCGCCACCGCTGCCTTCCACCTCGCCAGCAGGAGCGTGAAACCAGCCTTTCGGCTCGTCAACTGGGCCGTGACGCTATCCAGCGAGACCACGCCGGCCACGGATGTGTCCATCACCGACCACGTCACATCGGTCCATGCCGTGTCGCTGGTCTGGACGGAAGCGGTGAATCTCATTCGGCGCAGCAAGTCCAGGTGGCCTGTCGAGGGAGAGATCGTGACGACGGCCATCAGAGCTGCAGTCTCTCCGCCAAGCGGTAGATCCTCTTCGCCTGGCGGAGCTGGAGGTGTCGGGGAGTCCCCGCAGGCTGTGAGGACGAGAGCGAGGGCGAGCGCGAGGCGCTTCATGGGCGGGGCTCCGTTTGTTCGGGAAAACAGCCCGGAACACACCGGGTGCCGGGCCATTGTCAACGAACCTCGCAGGATGGTCCAACGAAGAAGTCCCCGCCTATTTGCCCTGGGGCGTTGCGGGAGCTACCCGCCCTGCCCCGTCCATGGGCTGTGGTATTCAGCAGGTAACCCGACATGGGGGCCTGCTTGGTTCGCTGACGGGGAACAGGGTAGCGAACCGGCGGCGAATACCGCAAGGCATCCCGTGGATGAAGCGCTTTGATTGGGTCGGCCGGAAGGAGGATTCCAAAGCCAGGGCGTCGATCTGCTCGCGCTTGATCGAGGGCTGGAAGCTGAAGTCGAAGTTCTCCAGCGTCCGCACGTACGGCAGGCGGCTTGAGCGCATGGCCCGCCTCAGGCGCCGACTGTCGCGCAGAGCGATCTGGGCCGGCCAGGAGGCGCTCAATCGCTCCGGCGGCAGTCTGCTTGCCGCCATCGAACCCCGCGAGCACATCGTCCAGCGCCTCCAGCGCGCCCGGCATCTTGAGGTCGGCGAGCTGGGCCGCGATCCGCTCCCTGCGCGACGGCGGCCTCAGGGGGGGCTCGGCTGTAGGGGGCGTACTCGGTCAGCGGGCGGCGTTCGACCTCGACGATCGGAGGGAACCGGGCCTCACAGCCTGCTGTGGCGCCGATTCCGGGAGTCGGGGGACCACTGGCCGGTAAGGCCAAGGTGCCAGAGGCTTCAGATGCGGCCTTTCCGCCTCGAACCGGTCCGCCGGGCGCTCCTTCAGCGTCCCGTGGATCCGGGGACGTTGGCTACGGCGCCGAGCCACCTGAGCGCCTGCGCGTTCAGATCGGCGTCCGAGGCGAAGTCCCGGCCGTAGAAGAAGCTTTTGCGGATGTAGCTCACCTGCCGCTCCACCTTGCCCTTCGTCTGGGCCCGGTAGGGGCGGAATGCCCGGATCCGAAAGCCCCAGTGGTCGGCGAAGCGCAGAAACTCCGGGTTCTCGACCAGCTGCCCGCCGTTCGCCCGGCCGTCCTCGATGATGACCGCCTTCATCTGGCCAAACAGAATCTCGGCAGGCACGTCGCGGAAGTGGACGAACGCCGCCTCCAGCCCCCGCATCACGACCCGCATCGTCTGGCGCTCGTAGTACTGAAGCCACTGGTGCCGCGAGTAGCCCAGCACCACGATCAGCGCGTATCGCTTGCCCCATGGCAGCCGGAACTCCGCGAAGTCCACCTGGGCCTGTTGGCCCGGCTCGGTCTCGAACCGCTCCACCGGTTCCTCCGGCGGCTGCGGCCGGACCTCGCGCACATAGCGCTTCACCTGCCCGTATCCGCCCGGATAGCCCGCCGCCTGGACTTCCTCGAAGAGCCGCACGGCACTCAGCTCCGGATACTCGGCCAAGCGCGTGTCGATGATCTCCTTGTACGGATCGAGCTTCGAGGGCCGCCGGCGCCTCGGTCCGTACCTGACCGGTTCGTTGTCCAACTCCCGGTCCAGCTGCCCCGACGCGATCCAGCGGTAGAGCGTCCGTTCGCTGACCTCGGCCCGCCGCGCGATGGCGGCCTTGCTCAGCCCCTGATCCAGGTAGTGCCGAAGTAGCACCCGCTTATCTCTTCCAATCATTGCGTCTCCTCCGTTGAGTGGAGACGCTATCTTGCCAAATCCGCCGAAGACCTCCAGGGACCTGCGTTCCCAACGACCCAGCCACCCCACCTTCAGCCTCCCAAACCCTGCCATTTTCGACGGCCACATCTCTGCAATTTTGCGCGGCCGGTAACACATGAGCGGAGATAGACCGGCGTCGCTTGCGACGACAGGTGTTTCCCCGCATGGGCGGGGATAGCGACGCAACCCCCGGTGGCCCTGACGGGTCGCCGGGGTTTCTCTGCCCGGTGGCTTCACCGGATCGAGAGCGTGTCGAAGCGGGCCGGGCCGCGATCAGAATGGGTTGCGGGGGTTCTCAATTGGGGAACCTCCCTCTCCGTCCGTGTTTTCGTTCATCGCCTGCCGTCCATTGCCGTCCGTATTGCCCGCATCCGGCTCGAGCCGAGCCACCCAACGAGCACCTCCTGCAGGGTAGCGGAGTAGTCAGCCTCCGGCGCAGTCCCGGACATCATGCAGTCGACACACTCGACCGTGAACCGCTTGCCCTGCCGAACGACGGGGGATCTCGTTGAGGGTGCGCTCGTCACCGCAGGCGCACCGGAAGGGGCTTATACCGATGGGTAGAGACGGCACTTTTCTACGCGCTCGCGCGAAGACGTCTCCGTCTCCCGCTCTCCCTGTCTCCGCGCGTCCCGGGAATTTCCCCCGCCTGGGTTCAGGGCCGCAAGACCCCTCTGCAGGATGACGATCGCCACATTGATGTCCCGGTCGAGGACCAGGGCCACTTCGGGCACCGGACGTGCGGGTGCCGAGGCTCATCGGCGACCTCCGGTGTCTGCATCCGCTGCATGTCCACGACGTATAGTGCGGGGGAACCTTCACCACCAAGCCACCGGCGCTCGCAGCCTTGGAGCGCCCCAGCATCCACACTGGCACTCCCGGCTGTATGCCGCCCACTTCTTCGCCCTGTTCCTCCTGCCACGTTTGGCCTTGGATGCCTTGCGCCGTCTGCGCTTCAGCTCGGAGCGGTCCAGCTTCACGCCGAGAAAGGTGAGGCAGGTGGACAGCGCGACGCGATTCTTCACACCCATGTCGGCGCCGACCATCGGCCGGGGGTCGGGGGTAACCGCGACGTGCCGTTCGACGACGAGCTGGATCTTCACCCGCCGGGTGGTGCGAACGATGCGAAGTTGCTTCACATCACCCTCGGCCGGCGATCCCCGGAACCTGATCCGGCCGATCCCCTTGATGGTCACCCAGCTCCACTTCTCGTTCGTCCGAATCATCGGAAACTGGTCCAGCTCGAAGGAGCGGATCCGCCGGTGGCCACCCTTGAACCGGGGATGCCCCGGCTTCTCTCCCGCCTTCTTGCCCGCTTTCGCCCGCCTCTCCCTCGCCCTGACCCGCTCGAAGAACCGCTCGAAGGCCCTGTCCATGCGAACGAGGGTGGAGCGTTGGGCTCCGACCAGGAACTGACTCAACGCCGGGTCCTGCCTAGTCACCGCCTGTTCGCCGTACTGCTCGTAGAGCGAGACCGATCGCTTCTCGCCCTCCCAGGACCGCTTCCGCTTGGACAGGGCGAGGTTCCAGAGCCAGGTGAGCTGGGCGAGGAAGTCTTCGAGGTATTGGTGACCCGCCGTCGAGAGGTACCCCCTGTATGAGCGGGTGCGAAGAGGCGTACCGGCGGTCGCGAGCGGCAAGCCGATGCCGTACCGCTGCAAGGGCTGCAAGCGCTACTTCAGCCTGAAGACCGGCACGGCGATGGAGGACTCGAAGCTGCCGCTTCGGCTGTGGGCGTGGGCGATCTCCTTCGAACTGATCTCGCTCAAAGGCATGTCCTCGATGAAGCTCCACCGCGACCTCGGCGTGCGGCAGGCCACCGCCTGGTTCATGCTCCACCGGATCCGCGAGGCGTTCGCGGACGTGGCGCTCGTGTTCGAGGGGCCGATCGAAGTTGACGAGACCTACTTCGGCGGCAAGCGGTCCAACATTAGCACCGCGAAGCGGAAAGAGCTGAAGGGGACGGGCCGGGAGCACGAGACGGTGAAGCACAGCGCCGAGTAGTACGTCCGCTATCTGGAGGGGGCCACCATCCACACGAACGGCGCCGAGTCGTTCTGGTCGATGCTCAAGCGCGCCCACAAGGGCGTCTACCACCGGCTGAGCCCGAAACACGTCCAGCGGTACGTGAGCGAGTTCGCGGGCAAGCGCAACATCCGCGACCTGGACGCGGCCGCGCAGATGCAGGCGGTGGTCATGGGGATGGTCGGCCGACGGCTGATGTCCGGGATCTCGTGGCCGACAACGGGTGGGAGGCCGTGGCGGGTTGAGAGGGGCTCGAAACTTGACCTCGGAACCGGAGGGGAGCTATCCTACGTGGAAGCCGACAGGAAACCCCCTGCTAGGAAGAGCATAGGAAATGGGCAAGAAGAAGGGAAAGCAGACCTCGGACAGAATATCCAGCATCGCGAGCAAGGCGCTGCGGAAGCTGTCAACGGTTGAGAGACACATTGCGGAATCAGTTTAGCGACCCGTCCTTTCCGGCGCCCCCGACATCGTGCTGCGCCCCGTCCTCGTCGTCAACTGCGCTGACGGGGAGCGGGGGGTTGATCCAGACCTCTT
>CAZTOF010000777.1:0-1846 GCA_964615515.1 uncultured Gemmatimonadaceae bacterium | reverse complement strand
CCGCAGTTGGGACCGCGACGCAGTGCTGGAGGACATGGTGCGAGTGATCCGGCTCAACCGGCCGCTTGTGGTGGTGTCGCGTTTCCACGGGTCCGTTCGGGACGGCCACGGTCATCATCACGCGGCGGGTCTGCTGACGCCTGAGGCCGTGGCGGCGGCGGCCGATCCCGACCGCTTCCCCGAGCAGATCACGCGGGAGGGACTGAGGCCCTGGCGGGTTCTCCGGGTGTTCCGCGGCGGCCTGCGGGTGGACGAGGTCCATCACGTCGCGGTGGGAGACGCGTACAGCTCGTTGCTGGGCATGTCGTATCAGCAGTGGGCGAGCCTGGGTCTGAGTCTGCAGCGGTCGCAGACGTCCGGGCGGGTGCGACCAGGCGGCGAACGGGTGTACCGGTATGAGCAACTGGGACCCCGAGAGGCGGGCGGGGTCGCGGACGAAATGGCGTCCGACTTCTTCGAGGGGCTGGACACGAGTCTTCCGGGGCTGCCCGGACTGCTGGGTGAAGAGGGCTGGGGCGGCATCGCCGGAGCCTTGGCGGATCTGCAGGCGATCATCGACGGCGTTTTGAGAGACTTCGACTTCAACGCGCCGGAGAGATCGGTACCGGACCTTCTGCGCGGGTTCGAGTTGCTGACCACCTGGACCGGGCGGGCTCCGGTGACGCCGGAGGTGGGTTTCCACCTGGCGGTGAAGCAGCGGCAGTTCGAGGAGGCGATCGTCGCGGCGGCGGGCGTGGAGGTGCAAGCGGTGCTGGAGGTCGAGGCCGGGGGCGCGGCGGTGGTGCCGGGCGAGGAGGCCGTGGTGGCCCTGCGGGCTGCAGGGACGATTCCGGATTGGATGCTGGTCCATCACAGTTCGGTCGTGGACGTGTCCGGGGCGGCACTGGCTGCGGAAGACGTCGACCACGAGTGGAGGGTAGGGGATCCGCTGAACTCCATGGCCGAGGATGTCGCCAATCGGGTGGCGCGGATGGAGGAGTTTCTCGACTGGACCGTAGACATCAGGATTCGGCCGGAGAGTGCCACGCCCGACCCCTATTTTTCTCGCAACGAACTTGGCGAAAACCACTACAAGGTGGAGGACTCAACCTCCCTGCATCTGGCTTGGCGACAAGCTCCCCTTCGCGCTGTAGTCGGCCTGAGATTCCCCGGAACATCCGGTACCGGAACGCTGAGCGGCACATTCCTGGCCAGGACCGTACCCGTGACGGGGTCGGTGCCACAGTTGCCGTACGGATCCGTCGCGCGCCGCGTGGAAGTGTTGCCGGCACTGTCGGTGGGCGTGACTCCGGCGGTGCGTGTGGTGCCGCGGGGTGCCCGGGATGGTGGTGTGGCAGGTGCCGGACCGATCGAGGTGCTCGTCCGCCTGGAGGCCAATGCGCCGGATCTCTCCGCCGAAGCCGAGCTTGAGCTTCCCGCAGGCTGGACGGCGACGCCATCGTCGATCCGTCACGACTTCCGCAGCCGCGGCGAGGTGGTCGAGACTCCCGTCACGATCCAACCTCCGCCTGACTGGAGCGGCAACGCGGTGATCGAGGCGGTCGCGCGTACAACGCTTCACGGCACCGCTGGAGAATACCGCTCCGGCTACCAGGTCATAGACCACCGTGACCTTCCCCTTGCACGGCTCGGTATCCCCGCGCGGACCCTGATCCGCTCGGTCGACGTCGCACCGCTGGATGGTTTGACCGTGGGCTATGCAATGGGTGTGGGGGACGAGGTTCCCGCCGCGATCGAGGCCCTCGGCGCAACGGTGACGATGCTCGACGAGGCGGCCCTGACCGCCGGCGAACTGGACGCTTTCGACGCGATCGTCGTGGGCACGCGCGCCTACGCGGTTCGCCGC
>CAZTOF010000776.1:0-5731 GCA_964615515.1 uncultured Gemmatimonadaceae bacterium | reverse complement strand
GCGGCTCGGTCGCGAGCGCCTGGGTCTGATCGACCTTGACAAGGTCTTCTCGCGTCATCTGGACCAATGGGAGAACGGAACATAGGCGCAACAGACGGCGTCCGTTGAATCCCCGGGGGCGGGGATGGAGCGCGATGCAGGATACCCCGAAAACTCACCATGATGCTGATTTTCCGGCACTATTGACGTAATCTTTCAAGGGAGCCAACCGCACTTCATCGGGCATGGCTGCTTCCCATCTTCCCGGCCGACAAGGGAGAGGACATCCGTGAAGACGCACATCCCGGCAGCGCTCCTCGCCCTCCCCGCCATCGCCTGCCAGCCGGACGCGGCGACGGGTGGTTTGCATTCCCAACTACGTGACAGCGCCGGCATTCGGATCGTCGAGAACGCCCAACCACCGCACAGCTCCCGGCTGGCCCGGCGGATCGGCCCCGAGCCGTCGCTCTCGATCGGTGTGCTGGAGGGCGACGAGCCACACATGCTCTTCGCCGTACGCGACGCCACCAGGCTCGCAGACGGTCGGATCGTGGTGGCGAACGGCGGTTCGGCCGAACTGAGATTCTTCGACTCGAACGGGAGCCACCTGGGAACCCGCGGTGGCAGGGGTGAAGGACCCGGCGAGTTTCGTGAACTGGGCAACGTGGCACCTTGGCCGGGCGACTCCCTCGTAGCCTGGTTCGCGCCCGGGTGGCCCATATCCGTCTTCGAGGGCGACGGGAACTACGGGCGCACATTCGGGATCAACGACGGCACGCGGCCGTGGCGGTTCCGGCCGGACTCCCCGACGCGGGATGGCCTGTTCCTCGCCGTGTTGGCACCCGAAGACGCGGACACGCTCGTCCTGGAACTCAGGGACGACGAGGGTGGGGTGCGAAGCTCGCTGGGGACGCACCCGGGCTCGGAGCCTTACCTGATGCACGAGGGGACCGACCGGGAAATGCTAGACTGGAAGGTCTTCGGCAGGGAACCCGTCTGGAGAGTCTGGGGTGACTTGGTCGCGGTAGGTGTTTCGAGTCGCTACGAGATCAAGGCCTTGGAGGCGGACGGGTCCCTGGCCCGGATCGTCAGACGGGAGCACAATCCGCGCGCGGTGACTTCGGCGGAGGTCGACGCCCATATCGAGGGAAGGAGATTCTTCAGTGAAGCCAGCCGTCGCGAGTACCGCTCCGTGCCCGTCGCCGAGCACTTTCCCGCGTTCACCTCGATCATGAGCGATGCGCTCGACCACCTCTGGGTCCGGGAATACGACCTGCCGCGCCAAGACCGACCAGCCCCGCTCTGGACTGTCTTCGATTCGGAAGGGCAGGTGCTGGGATTCGTCGAAACGCCGACTGGATTTTCCATCTACGAGATCGGCGCGGACTACATCCTGGGTAAGTCGGTGAGCGAACTGGGCGTGGAATCGGTGCAGCTGTGGCCACTCGAGCGGTCAAGCGGGTAGACAGGGAGAACGGAGAATGAAGAAGCCCGCCCCAAGCGGTTGATTCAAAGGGGTGGCCGGACCGGTGGCCGACGCCGGGTCCCCAACCGAATCCACGCGATCCCGTCCACATGCCTGAAGTGCCGGTCGGCCGATACAAGATCGGCCCCCGTCTCCATGGCGTGGGCTGCGATCCAGACATCGTTCGTGGGAATGGGACGGCCCTTCGCGCGCAGTGACGCCGCGATCCTCGAATACCGGTCCGCAGTCGTTTCTCCGACCGGGACGACAGAGACGTAGGGATTGTCCAGGAAAGCGCGCACTGCCCGCGTGTTGCGCCCTTGGCGCGAGCCGTGCCGGAACCCATACAGAAGCTCCCCGAGGACCACGGCCGACAACAGCACCTCCTCTGCGCCACGCACGATCCGCCCCACCTGCTCGCGCCCCAGCATTAGCTGCGAATACGCGTTCGAGTCGAGCAGCACCCTCATTCCCACACGGCCTCGTCGATGCTCTCGAAGTGCCGCAGTGCACGCTCGATCTCGTCGGCCTCGGCATCGCTCCATGTGCCGATGAGGTGATCCAGCGACGACCCGACCGTGTCCGAACGCGTTTCCTCCAGCCCCGCCCCCCGGCGCAACAGCTTGACCGCCGCCCGGTTGAGCGATGTCCCGTCTCGGTTGGCGAGCCGCCGAATCGCCCGGGTCAAATCGTCCCCCAGGCCACGAACGGTAAGCTGCTTCACTCTTCGTCTCCCGTGTGTGCCTCATGGTATGATGCGAAATGAGGCAATTTATAATGCATCACGGCCGGAGGTCAATCCGGAGTCTCCTGGTGCGGTGCGGCCGAACCGGAGGCGGTGCGCGTCGGATGCAGTCCCCGCGGGCGAGGTTTCCGGCATGGCGGCCTCACCCCTCCCGCTCGGCCGCCTCCGCCACGATCTTCTCCACCCTCATCGGCGGCACGAGGTCATACCCCAGCAGCTTGCGCCGGTGAAACCCCCGCCCCTGCGTGATCGACCGCAGCACCGACGCGTACTTGTACAGCTCCGCCTCGGCCACCTGGCCCGTGGACAAAATCCCCCCGGCATTCGAACGGCGATGCATCCGCGCTGGCCGCTTCGCCTCGCCTATCCACACTGTAAAGCACACATTACTTTTTGTCATGTCCACTATACATTTTGCCGGTCCAAGGCTTCGCTCTGCGTTGCTCCTCCGGCGAATAGCTGCTATTCCCCCTTCGTCGCGCCTTGCCAGCCCGGCGGCTCGCCACTCTCGGTGCTCGCGGGGCTTTGTCCACGGACTGCTGGGCCATGATCGCCGTCTTCCCCCCCCAGCGGCTCCATCCCCAGCACCCGGGCCGAGCGGCCGTTCAGGTTGCCCATGATGTCGCCCACGTACTCGTCCGGCGGAGGCTCGCAAACCAGAAGGAAAACCCGGTAATCCGCGAGGGGTTTTACCCCCCGAGCAACCTCAGTTGCCCATATGTCATCTGATAGTTATCCTGATAGTCATGTGATTCACACTCGGAAACCGGGAGTCCTTCCATGAATGCCCTGAAAGCCTACGCCGAACCTGCCAACCTGCCGGCGACCGAGCCAGGCAGGCTCGCTCGATTCCTGGATTTGCACGAGGCCGCGCATATCGACGAGGTCTCTTTGGCACGCCGAGTGGCAGAGGGACTCCCGATGCGAGCTGTGGCGGCCCTCGGTGATACCCTGGGTCGAGGGCGTCTGGTGGGAAGAATCGTGTCAGAGGCTACGCTCCATCGCCGCCGCAGGAGCGGCAGGGCTCTTTCGCGGAGCCACAGCGAGAGAATCTACGGCCTCGTTCGTGTACTTGACGCTGTTGGCAGAGCGTTTCACGGCGATGTGGCGCGGATCGACGATTTCCTCGACCGGCCCCATCCGCTGCTGGAAGGCGAATCGCCCCTCGATATGGCCACGTCCTCTTCGGCGGGCGCGGACGCCGTTCTGAATCTGGTGCGGCGGGCGGAAGCCGGCGTCGCCGTTTGACGGATCCGGACCGACTCGCAGAGCCCCGTACCGCGTATCGGATCGGGGACCTGCGGGGCCGATGGCCCGTATACAGCGCCGACGGAGCCCGGCTGGTTGCTGGACGCTGGCACGAGGCCGGCAGCCGGGTCATCTACGCTTCGGAACACTATTCGACGGCGATGCTGGAGGCGCTGGCCCGGTGGAACGGCCCTCCGCCGGGCAGACAACACTTCGTCACGATCCAAATACCCGCTGGCACAAGCTACGAAGTCGTCGACGATGATGCTCTGGCGGACTGGCACCTTCAGGACAGTCCGTCGGCCCGGCGGTTCGGAAGGCTGTGGTATGAGGAGAAGCGTAGCGTCATCCTGGTCGTGCCCTCGGTCGTAGCACGCCCGGAACGCAATCTGGTCATCAACGCGTTTCATCCGGAGTTTCCGCGTCTAGTTCCGGATGAGGAACGACCGGTATGGTGGGATAGGCGCCTGTTCAGGTAGACCCGCAATCACCTCACCCCTCCCGCTCGGCCGCCTCCGCCACGATCTTCTCCACCCGCATCGGCGGCACCAGGTCATACCCCAACATCTTCCGCCGGTGAAACCCCCGCCCCTGCGTGATCGACCGCAGCACCGACGCATACTTGTACAGCTCCGCCTCGGCCACCTGCGCCATGATCGCGGTCTTCCCCCCCAGCGGCTCCATCCCCAGCACCCGCGCCGAGCGGCCGTTCAGGTCGCCCATGATGTCGCCCACGTACTCGTCCGGCGCCGTCACCGTGATCTCGATGATCGGCTCCAGGAGTGCCGGCTTCGCCTTCTCGGCCACGTTCCTGAAGGCGTACGACCCGGCCACCTTGAAGGCGATGTCCGACGAGTCCACCGAATGGTACGAACCGTCGTAGCACTCGGCCTCGAAGTCGACCACGGGATAGCCCGCGACCACCCCCTTCGTGGCCGCCTCCTGGATGCCCCGGTCCACCGACGGCACGTACTTGGTGGGGATCACGCCGCCCTTTATGGAGCTGGTGAACTCGTAGCCCTCGCCCCGCTCGCGCGGCCGCAGCCGCACCCAGCAGTCCCCGAACTGGCCCCTGCCGCCCGTCTGCTTCTTGAAGCGCCCCTGCCCCTCGGCCTCGGCGGTGATCGTCTCGCGATACGCGATCCGGGGCGGCTCGGTCTCCACCGAAACACCGTACTTCCTCTTCATCCTCTCGAACTGCACATCCAGGTGCAGCTCTCCCAGACCGCGCGCGATCGTCTGGCGGATCTCGGGGTTGAACCCGGCGACGAAGGTCGGGTCCTCGTCGTGGAGCTTGCTCAGCGCCTCGCCGAGCTTGTCCTCGTCGGCACGCGCCGCACCCCGCACCGCTATCGAGATGTCCGGCTGCGGGAAGGCCACGCCCTCCAGCGTGACCGGCTTGGCGGGCGCGCTCAGGGTGTCGTTCGTGCGGGTGGACTTGAGCTTGGCCACGACCCCGATGTCGCCGGCGTGAAGCCCCTCCACCTCGACGCGCTCCTTCCCCTGCGGAATGGCCAGGTGGTTGATGCGTTCGCCGACACCGCGCCCCGCGTTCCGCAGCTCGGTCCCGTTCGCCACCATCCCCGAGAAGACGCGGAAGAGCGACAGCTCGCCCACGTGCGGCTCCGCGCTCGTCTTGAAGACCAGGGCGCTCACGCTCTCGTCGTCGGCGGCGCGCAGGTTCACGGCGGACCCGTCGTCGCCGGCGGCCTCCACCGCAGCCCCCTGCCCCGGGTGCGGCGCCAGCGCAACCAGCAGCTCCGCGAACTCACGCACCCCGAAGGACTGCTCCGCGGCACCGCAGAAAACGGGCACGACCTCACCCTCCGCCACCGCCCCCGCCAGCGCCGCGAACTGCTCCTCCACCGAGATCTCCTCCCCTTCGAGGTAGCGGTCGAGAAGCTCCTCGTCGGTGGTGGCGAGCGTCTCCATCAGCTCCGTCTGCCAGGTCTCCACGTCGCCCGCGACCTCGTCCGGGACATCGGCTTCCTCGTATTCCCCGGTCATGGTGCCGCCCTTGTAGACTTGAGCCCGGCCGGTGAACAGGTCGACCACGCCCCGGAAGCCCGCCGCCGCTCCGATCGGGATCTGCACGGGGATCGCGCCCGGCGCCAGGCCGTCCCTCAGCTCGCCGAGCACCCTGGCGAAGTTCGCGTGCATCTTGTCCATCATCGACACGAAGATCATCCGGGGAAGCGCGCGCTCCTCGCAGAGCTGCCACACCATCTCCGTGCCCACCTCCACCCCCGCCGCGGCGCCCACCGTCACGACCGCCGCGTCGGCCACGCGGACGG